>JARBUB010000037.1 GCA_029239905.1 Clostridia bacterium | reverse complement strand
GCAACCTTTACAGCCTCTTATCATATAATGAAAAGTGTATACTGAATCAAACCTTGGGAGTGAGCTTATGCAAATATGCGTTGATACCAGAGGAGCAAAGCTCTATGCCGGAACTCCAATAGGTACAAAAGTACAACAAATAGTATATTGAGTTTTTCTTATGAAACAAAATTTTCGCGGGAATAGACCATTCTCTCAGCAGCTCTTGCAGCTTTCCGAATGGTCTTAATCTACAATAACAATACTTGTCCAACCCTTCTACATTAAATACCATTTGCAATTATTATTATCGAACATCAACTTAAAGGGTACTCGTAAACCATCAATAGTGCTCTCACATTTATAATGGAATGCTCTTCCAGCAGGATTGTTCATTGATGCAAAGACCTTTTTAACCTCTTGCTCAACAATCTTATCCACGTTTATAACGTGTTTTCCTTCTTTATCCTCGAATCTTATTCGCATTGGCTTTAGCCCGCCTTTGCCATCACAATCAACTATACATTCCACAGGTCTCATAGTATCCCTCCGCATATTTTTTAGTATATTATACCAAACATATGTTTGCTTTGGAACATAAATCTAATAACGCGTAAAACCCAGAGGTATAAACCTATTACCCCATTGATTTTACTTCGTTGTAGAGCATTTTGAGAGGTTGTTTTTTCAAAAAATAAAAAAGCGTAGACAACGCTACGCTTTTTTACTATTCTAATTCCTTTGCAAATTTTATAATTAATTGTGAAGCAAATTCGCCTCTTATCAACTTGCCAGCTTTTGCATTTTCTAACCAGTGAGCAGGTGAATTCATTATGCCCCTATCTTTCAACTTGGCTATTGCTATATATAGCTGTTGTTCCTCTGTCAGCTTCTTTAGCCGCAGTTTTAAGTAATCAACAATACTATAAGCTATTGCCTGAGCTTCTACGGTTAAAAAGGCATCTGTTTTAAGCAGAGCTGCATCAGCTGCATTGGTTACAAAACCACCCTCTGTTATAATGGCATCGGTGTCATTATCCCATATTCTGCGGATCATGTAATACCAATCAGAACCGATACTATTAAGTTTTGTAAATGCCCTTCGTTTTGGCATACCTGCTACAGCTAACCTTTGCATTATATCAAGTGCCAGTTTATCATCATAATCATCATAATGCGCATGAATGACCTCGCTGCCTCTTGCTTTTATATCTTCTGCAGCATTATGATGTACGGATATACATAAATCAGGATTATAAGCTTTTGCGATTGCAACCCTTTGATCTGCTGTAAGGGTTATGTCTGTTTCTCTTGTCAGCTTCACATCACATTCAAAGCCTAATAAATAATCCTTTAGCAGAAGGCCTACCTTCAAGTTGATAACTTTTTCAACAAGTCCGTTTGCCTGGGCTCCCGGATCACTGCCGCCATGACCAATGTCAATTAATACTTTACTCATGTTTGCACCTCCAAAAAGAAAGGAGCAGGCAGCTGCCTACCCCAGTTTAAATTTATTCTCTTTTAGGATTATCATCTTGGCGTTTGACTAATACCTGTTTTACTGACTCATTAAAAAATACAGTTAACGCCGCTATGATTACCCCTTGAATGATACCTATAATAAGTCCAGCTATAGTAAAGCCTTCACCTAAAACAATAGCTGAGTATATCACCGCAAAAATTATGCCTATAAGCAGTAAAATAAAAGGTATCATCCACTCTGATTTGAACCAAGGTGCCTTTTTTAGGAACAATCCTAAGCACCATAAGAATGCTACTAATATCAGTAGCTCAGGTTTCACGAATTGTAGTAATATTTCCATATCCATTTTCATCTCTCCTAAATTATATTTTTGATATCTTTTTTCTCCGTTGGAAGATCCTTAAGTCTTTCAACCAGCTCCGTAACAGTTCCATTGCCGCCAAGCGCATGATATTGAGTATATAGTGCCGTAACGTTATCAAGCGCATATATGGGGCAGAACTCTTTTTCATGATAGTGATTATACGACTGGATTATTCGGTCTCTAAGCAGCGCTTGTATGCCTAGCTTAATAGCATCTTGCTCTCTTGACTTCATTTGAAGCTTTCTATATAACGCAACCAAGCCCGCACATATAAGTCCAAATAGTACCTCAATCCAGTATTTGAGTATCCAATCTTGCATTCGGCACCTCCATCAAGTCTAGTTTTTGTAATGAAAAAGGAGCCTACTTTTGTAAGCTCCTATCTGTTTTTAGTTACGCATAATTGTCCTCATGTGAATTATCCTTTTACATATGCCATTATCTTATTGATGTTTGCAACTGCAATTTTCCCACCCCATCTATAGGTATCTAACGTGTTAACATCCCATAATTCGGCTGCACTAAAATAAAGTTTTGGATAATTTAATCTTTGCCAAAATCTAATAGGAAATTCTGCTTTTCCAACTGTTTCGCCAATTCGCATTGTGCTGAGTGGTTCGGTTATTGTACCAGCCGCAATATAGGAGTTATTTACAGATGAAATAAAGCAACCGCTTTTCATATTGTCATTTTCTGTAAAATAATAGTCTGTACCATCATTTTGAGAAGTTCTTGAATCTCCTAATGAAGTAATCGCTCTATTTAATGTGGAATATTCAACAGGTAACATCAGTGGATATATTGTATTACATACAGTATCCGCCTCAGCTCTTAAATATCCACTATATTCAACAACTCCATCTAATCCTATACTGTGTGTTATAAACCATGTTGCAAGTTTGACTCCAGGGAATTCAGTATATTCGATATAATTATCTTGAAATAGCTGAAAACTCGCCCCTTCAACCCATTCATTTAACGGTAAATCTGCTTCATTTATTTTTACTCCATCAACCGTAAATACAGGAATATCATTGGCAAATGTTGTTCCTATCATTTCATGCTCAGGATTGAAACGATGTACTCCATTATAACTAATATCAACCGCTATCTCTTTATTAGATGCTTCATTTAACAAGGTTGCTGTTTTTACAATGCCATCTTCATCATATCCTTGTATAGTACCTGCAACTAGTGCATCTGTGCCATTTATCCAACCCCTCGCTGTTCCACCTGTTGGGGCATGGTTAGGGTCAGCCCCTTTATATGTTGCTACAATAGTATGCTCTACATTATTTAAACCTCTTACAATTTCCGATTCTAATCTAACACCGCCTGTATCAGTTAGATTCCACGTTGATATAGTAATTGGATTGGCAGTATCTCCATCTATTACAAATTCAAATATGCCACCTCTTGAATCTGCTCTATGTCTAAATACAAGTTTTGTACCTGTTACATTAACTGTAAATGTGGATTCTGCTATTGTTGTATAATAATCGGGCGGACTAGCTGTATTCCATGTACCTGTTAGATTTGTCGCTAATCCGGTATCAACCAATCCGCCAATTAACCCAATATCACAAGCACCTAATTTTATAAAGTCATCGTTTGCGTCTTTGATAAAACCATAAGACACATAATTATTACCATTGTCAACACATACTTGATAACTATTTTCTGCAATCATCCTAAATCTTAATCGATTATAATTAGTATGCTTTTTTATTAGTTCAACGTAATCAGCTTGATTCATGTACTTTATCTTTTTAGCATATTCAGTCAAATTTGCATTAATATCCGATATATCTTGCGCATTACCATCTAGTCTAAGACCAAGAGTAGCTTCTCCACCCCTAGCATCAATAATCTCCTGAGCTGCTATAGTACCATCTACTGGCGTGGTGATAATTTCATTCACTCTGTTGTTAGTCGCATTTATATCAGCTTCTACCTTACCAAAGCCATCATTTATTTTTATGTATTCTTCACTTATGTTTTTGTTCACATCAAGGTTGCAATACTTGTTATTCATTCTAGTCACCTCTTCCGTGTTACCAATGGCACCTACAGAGATAATAGAAAATGCTAATATAAAAATAGCAATTCGTACTGCAAGTTTATTATACTTATAAAACATAACAAAACCTCCAACCTATAATTATATTCCACAAATACCATTATATAACACTTTTATTAAATTATTGTAAATATTTATAATTAAGTAAATTAATATATACTTTACTAATCACTTAACGCCTATAATGAAGTTTCGGGTATTGCAGCTATCATCTCGTCAATTTCTTGTATGTTTGCATTCAATAAATCATATTGAGCCTTTAGTTGGGTGCTCTGCCTTACGATCTGCTGTTGTTGTGCAAAATATCTTTGTTTTTCTGCCATGAGCTCTTCTTTCGAAAGTTGCTTTTCCACCGTCTCTGTTATTATCACACCACCATTTTCAGTGGTTTTGAAATTTTTCTTTAAAGTCTTTTGAATTGCCATGTGAATCCTCCTTTATCTTTATACATGATAAGCAGCTATGTGATCTGCTATTGCCGCGTTTATAGCGGATTGCTTTACATACCCTGAGTTTCCTAAGCCTACTACATTTACCGATGAAAAATCCACATCATATGGAGTTTCAAATTCAATATTGCCAAGAGCTGAAAGCAATACAGCATCTGTGCCGTATGGATTGCTTATACTGGCACTTGCACTAAAAACAATAGCCTTACCAGTGTTATTCGTATCGCCTAAGTAAAGATTATTGCCTACTCTTGCATTTTCAACAGTTTCTATTGTTCCGCCAAAGGTTCCAGTTTTAGCATTCATATGTCCTGCAACATCAACACTAAAGTTGTAACCGCCAGATCCGTCCTCTCCAATGTCTATTGTACTACCCATAATTGAACCCCCGGTAATAGTCGCTGCTGTTACATCCCCGGAGAATACTCCACTGGCTGCATATATTGTGCCGTCAAATACAAACTCGCCTTCTAATGGATTAAAATACAGCTTATCTACATAGCTGCCTAACCCGTCTCCAGCTTGCATAGCTATAGTATCTGCATTGTAAATACTTCTGGCCAGTTTATCTGACCTTACGCACTCAAATCCAAATTCAGGACCTATCCTGGATCCGTAATACAATTTGTCTTTGATGACTGTTTTCGTTTCCATACGATACATTTGGGTTTCTATCGTATCAATAAAATTAGCAAGCTCTATGCTTGCTTCTAGGTTGTTGTATGGGTTGTAACTAATTTTAACTATTCTCAACTGTTGTTGTATGCCTAGATCCTTTTGTATGAGTAGTGCTTCATCACCTAATGCAAATTTCGTATTTTCTAATTGAATAGGCTCACAGGCATAAGCCACTAATGCATTTCCAGCCTCATCTGCTTGTCTCTTGTCATATACCTTGCTGACAACCTTGATGTTTTTACCCTTGGTCAACAACTTACGTGTAGTGTTACCTCGATGTGCAACAATGGATATTTCAAACTTGTTAAAATCAGCTTCTCCACCCAGCTGTGCAATGAACTCCATGAGGATTTGCCGTCTGCTCTTTGCTTCTTGTGCTGAATATGTTGTATTTTTAGTGAATTCTACTGTGCCTACAGCGAATTCTGTACCAACAAGCATCTGTGCTAATATAGTTTCTGGTGTACCGGTAGCTGTAAAGTATTCCATGTCATACTCTGGATTATTCAATCTATAGCTCACATGTTCTGCTTGTATATCCATCGATAATAAACCGTTCTCTGCCTGTCCTTTTAAGTAATAAGCTATGTCAAAATAGTCATTTTCTAGCTCAATTATGCTGTTTTCATCAACATTTTGAGCTAATTTTTCAGTTAACTCAGTACTAAAATTAAGCGTATTCTCTCCATTTATTTCTTCAGAGCGAACTGGATTTTCTGCCTTCTTGAGTATTACAAGCCTTTTAAAAGCACTATTTAATATCTTTATCACAAGTCTATCACCTGCCTTATAACCACATAGGAGCAAATACTATTTGAACTGTTATATTTAGCCCGGTACCGCTTACATTGATTGAGTTCTGCCCGGGTATAATACTGAGGAAGCTATCTATGTCCCCATCTATATTATCAAGATCATTAAGGCCATCCAAGGTGGCTTCCATATCGATATTATTAATCACTAAGGTTCCTGTACCTGCACCAACATATCCTAATGTCTTACCGTTAAGCGATATTGAAAGGGTTGTCCATGTACCTGTTATAACTACATTAAACTTGCTGCCTTGTGGACTGCTATTGTCTATTTCTTTAGTACCAGGATTCTCAAATTCAAAGGATGTATTTGCCGTGGCTGAAAATGTGTAAGCATTACTCATTCCCCATGGTATATCCGTCCCCCAAGGAAAATTGGCTTCTCCCCAAGTTAGATCAGCATCAGTGTCTATAACCATATATGCAAAGGGCTGGCATTCAAAGGTGATATCTGCCTGACCAGTTTTTTTGAAAGTGTCTAAATCTACTCCACCAATAACTCTAGCCAGATAGTATTTATCAGGCTCATCATTTATGATAAGTTTTTCCCACTGTTCTGAGCTTAGCCATGCCGCTATTTCTCTTGCTCTCCTTCTCAATTCTGCATAGCTTTCACCTTTATAGGCAATATGCATTATTATAGGCTTTGGAGAGTAATCATTTTCGCCATAGTCAATTATGCCTGACTTGCCGTATATTTCTTTCGATTTAGGACGTATAGCAGCGAGCATGGGGCGTTTTATGGACATGCAGACAAGCTTAAATATCATGCTTGCTGTGCCTTTATACTCAAAGCTACCTATCATACTGGCACCACTCCTAACGCCCTTGATTTGCTTCTGTTATTCTGAGCTTGAATTCTACTTGTGCTTCTAGCAATCTCTTTACCTTCTAAATATACAGGCATAGTCACATATATATCCTGCGCCGATGATTGTCCATTACTGTTATTAAACTCTTCTCTTACAATTTTTCTTAGATCATCTAATGCACCAACAAATTCAGGTCTTTTTTCAGCTATACCAATAATGCCAGGTGATCTAAATACTCCCCCTTTGTCGTACCAATCAATATTGAATTTCGGTATTTGTGGTGGATTCAAACTAAACTTGCCAGTTACATCGAAGTGTGGCAGCTTGATCTTTGGTAACTCCCATTTGAATTTAAAGAAATCTTTTATTTTATCTATAGCAATTCGTATTGCATCCTTTGCTGCATTAATTTTATCTGTAATACCTGTTTTTATTTCATTAAACTTTTGACTAATCGCAGATCCAAGCGCACCAAGCTTTTCTTTAACGGTGTCCCAATTTTTATATAAAAGTACTCCTGCAGCGATTACTGCCCCAATTGCCAAAATAATAAGTCCAATTGGGCTTGTTAAAAATGCAAAGGCCGTACCCAAAGCCGTTGTTACTGCAGTTGCACCTGCAGCTATGGCACTCCACAATGTCATTTCAGCAGCCATAAGGGCTTGCTGTATATTGAAAGCTATCATTAAGGTTATAATTGTTCCTATCACTACACCTAGCACTGTCAGCAGTGTTGAATTGTTTTCTATCCATTCAGGTAATTCTTTTAACTTTTCAAGAAATTCTTGTATTTGAGGAAGTACCTCGGCAAACTTTTCCCCAAACGAACCTAATACGGATGATTTCAAATTATCTATTGTATCTCCAAAAGCATCTAATCCTGCAACGGCTTCATCAGACATTACTGCTCCGTTATTTCTAGCTTCTTCAGAGAGTCTCGCAAGCTCATCTCCACCAGCTTTAATAAGAGGATTCATATCCATAGCAGATCTACCGAATATTTGCATTGATAAAGCGTCGCGTTCGGTTTCATTCCCTACGTTATTGAGAGCTGTAAAAGCTTCTTCCATAACTGCTTTAGCATCTCTCATTTGACCATTACTATCAACAACAGAAATGCCTAATGCTTTAAATGCATCAGCTTGTGTACCGGTACCATCTTGAGCTTCATACATTGCTTTTGTTAGCTTTGCTTGAGCTCCTGTTATCGTTTCAAGCTCTACCCCTAAATTATTACCTGCATATTGCAGTTCTTGCAATCTTTCAGCTGTTAGTCCTGTTACATCAGCCTGTCTTTGTAGTTCATCAGCGCTATTGACTGCTTCTGCTGCCAATCCAACAAATGCCGCTCCAACTGCTAAAGCTGCAGTTCCTGCTGCTACTGCTATATTCTTAAGATTTCCTACAGCTTCGTCCTTGGATAAAACTGCATTCGATTTTTTTGCTTGGTTCTCTAAGCTCTCTAAATTCTGCGTAGTAGCTATTACTTCTCTTTGGATGAGCCTGTATTGTTCTTCACTGCCTTTGCCTTCTTCCTTCAATTGCAGATATATTTGCTTCTCTGTTTCCTTTAAGGTGTCTAATTTGCTCTTTGTATTTCCAATTGCCTCAGCTAGGAGTTTTTGCTTTTGTTCAATTAAGGTTGTATTGGATGGATCTAGCTTTAATAGTCTATCAACTTGCTTAAGCTCAGACTGTAAATCCTTGGACTTTTTATTTACACCTTCTAAAGCCTTATTTAAAGGCTGCGTATTGCCGCCAATTTCTATAGTAATGCCTTTAATACTTGCCATGCCTTCACCTCCCTATCAGAATCTGTCGAAGTCTGATTGAGTCGCCATTCTCACATCGTCTTCTTTTTCATCATCAGCTAGATGCTCATTGTTATAAGTGATAATAAACCCAATAATCATTCCAGGAGTCATGTTTTCAAAATCATTCAAACAGAGACCTCTCTCGATAGCTCTCAACATCAATATTTCTGTTGTTAGCTCGAGAGAGGTCTCTTCATCATTATTCTCTATACTTTTTTTTTACTCTGTACCGTTGAAGTCAAGCAGTTGAACATCATATCTGTTAATTCTGGTATGATATCCATCAACGGAAATTCGCTAAAAGTATCTAGCCATTCAACTGGAGGTGGTATCAATGGGTCTGCCGCCTTTGCAAGTGTCCAAATCAAGTTATAAAACACTTCTAGGTCAAGTGCTTCGATGTTAGTGATCTTATTGTTCTCATCTACTGCACCTTGCAGCCTATAAATATCTTGCAATGCATCCCTGTGAAATTGCGCTTTATACCTTAGTAAAAAAGCACCAGTAGACTTGAATTTTACATTTCTACAATCAATATTTAATACTTTTTCCATCTAATTCACTCCTAAGCTGTTACAGTTAGAGTTACAGTTATTGCATTGCCCTTGACAAACTCAACAGTAATTGTATAAGTTCCAATATCAAGAGTAGATAGATATGCGCTAAGGATTGTTGCATCAACGCCAATGTATGACATATTTGCACCGCCAATGGATACTCCATCAAGCTTAACATCCTTGATTGTATTAGTGGCATCAGTACTTGTTGCATCAATAGTAACATTTGCTGGAGCTGCTAGGCTAAATGTTGCAGTTGATACGGCTACGGAGTTATTTACTGCATTCTTCAGATATACCGCTGTAAAGAAGGTATCATATCCTGTTTTATCTTGTTCTAATTTAGCTTTTACATTGCTGGTGTCCACTGCAGGTCTTACCGCAATATTCATTGTTTCCGTTTTTGGCTCTTTGGTATTTGTCTTGGTTGACCCATCTATATTCGGCCTAGAAACTTTTACATTGTAGTTGACATGTCTTATCTTGTTTACATCTCCTGTAAACTCATACATTAAGGCAATTTTATTTGGTTTAGCGTCAGCATTTTCAATAAGTGCTCCGTTGGCATCTATTTCATCGCCAAACACATCCACCCTGAAATCATCCGGTATCAATGCCATTTCTAAGGATCCATCATATCCATTGTTTGTATCCTCGTTGAAATACTCTATATCATCTGCATGGAATAATACTGGATCTCCTACAGGATTTTGAACTAAATTGACAGCACCGGGTATTGGTTTAGGTGTGCCATAAGTTACAACTCCATTAAGCTCTGTTATAACAGCATAATGAGCATTTTTCAGACCAAATTTAACTTTATTTTTCGGCATCTATTTCACTCCTTTTATTTCAGCCACCACCGCGGCTGCCATTTCATTTATACTTTTTTCATAAGTTCTTTTTATAAGCCCTTGGTGCGGTGAATTTGAGCTGTATTCTAATATGTTTGATAAAGGTATATCACCTTTTTTGCCTGGTACCATTTTTGTATTTCCAACATATCTCTTTAATTTATATTTCTTTTTGCTCTTCCAAGACTTTGCAAACTGCTTGCTTATTCCTTTAGGACTTGCTGCTTTAAGGTTCTTAATTAAAACCTTTTGAGCTGCATCAAGCCCTTCTTCAGTTGCTTGGTAAACTACATCGCCGTAACCTCTCAATATGTCTGCAATGGCACCCTCTAAATCATCAATTTTTATGCCTGCCATTATACACCCCTCCAGTACTCACATTCAAACACGGTAACACAATATCCAATATCATCAACATCCCCAGCATCAAATCTTCCCGGAGGTATTTCAAATCCTGCGTCAATTAGAGCATTCTCAATGATATCCTCAATTTCTCTGACCTTTTTTCTGGTGGTATAATTGTCAAGTTTACTTGATCTGTAATAATACCTAACGGTTAAGCTGGCATTTTTAGTGAGTACTATATCGTCTGCAAACTCTTGTGAGCTATCCCCTGCAGATGAATATACTACATATTCGTGTGCTTCTGGTCCTGATTTTCTTTGATCATGAACGTGAATTCCTTTAGGATGTAGGACTGTATCAAGGGTATTCTGTAATAAGTCTTTTATCATAGTCCTTCATACCTCCTAACCCTAAATTCCATAAACTGATTTTCCTCCAGCACGTTGTCCACGCAGCCCCAGAGTTCATAAACATTGGGATTATTCTTGTTTGGTTCTCCATCTACAATGGCGGTAGAATCAGCATTTTTCACAATTACTACTTGTACAGTCTTAAGCTTTTCATAAACTGTGGGATTATAAAATGTTCTTATAGTCGCTGAGTCTTTTACACCTATGGCCTCTGCAGATATTGCCCTGTCTCCAAAGCTGCCTTTCCATTCACAATAAAAAACGCTTGCTTTTTCTGCAGGCATTTCTTCTGTTTCAGGTTTGGTTATGCTTTCTACCAAAGCCCATGTATTTGTTTGACCTTGACCAGGCACATATGCGCCGCTTTCTTTGGCATACAACATAATAGGTGTATTCGGGTTAAATTTCATCCGATACCACCACCCTTCCTTGTGCAATGAAAGACAAAAGCACAGGATGATTGATTAGTTGTGCTGGGTCTGTTGACTGAGCCATTTTGCAATAGAGTGTGACTGCCTCTATAGCTAAGGCATCAGGGGTGGAAATATCCCACCCCGCACCTTTGAAATATAGAGTAGCACCATTAATCATGTCCTGGACTTCTTTGTCTTTTTTGACATCGGAGTAGTATATTCCGAGTCGTGGTTTTACATCATCAATTAGTGCCATACTCCATCACCTACTCTTCTAACTTTTTCTTTTTATCTTCCTCGGACTTAACCCTCGCTTCTTCTTCTTAACCCTCGCTTCTTCTTTAGCTTTGGCCTTCGCTTCCTCTGCTTCTTTTTCAGCAAGCACTCTTGCCTTAGCCTCAGCCTCTTCAACTGCTTCTTGCACTTGCTTTATTGTTAGCCCATCAGGCAGTTCAAGTTGTAATTTTTCTACTCTAGCATAAAGTTCTGCCTTTAGTTTTGCCTCAGCTTCCTTTTGTTTTTCTGCCTTTTCTTTAGCAAGTTTTTCTTCTTCATCTTCGATAGGTTCAAGGAAAATACCTAGAGAGGTCGAGTTAATTTCCTCGAACCTCTCATTTGATATTGTTATATCCTCACCCTCTACATGAATGGCTTTGGTGTATTTATCTTCAAACCGCTTAATTACTTTTGCTTTCATAATTCAGCCTCCTATACTGCTGCTATTTTAACTATAGGAATGAAGCCTTTGTATTTGTTTACTATTCCTCCAGCGATAGTCTTGCCAAAGAAACCAATCTTGCCTTGGTCGATGTATCTCTCGTCTGACCTTTTTATTGTCAAAGGAGAGAATAATGGCAATTCATAGTTCGTTGGGGAACCATAAACCATAGTCTTTGTTCCTACAACTGTAGCAACATTTGATAGAGCATTACAAGCACTATTAATGCTGTATGGAACTCTTAATCCTCCGCCAACTTCTTCAATAGTACCGTTTGCTCCATTGTAGGTTATGCTGTAGTAAGGTCTGCCATCTGTTGCTTTGACTGCAGCAAATGCAGCTAAATCAAGCTTGCTCAAGAACAAAGTTGCAGGGCTTTCGATATCTTCATCTCCACCATACGCAAACACTATCTTTCTTAAAGTCTCTCCGTTAATCTCAGATACTTCAACCTTATAAGTGTCAGGTATTAATATTGCTGGAGCATTGTAAATACCTTTTAGCTGATTGGTCCCTCCTAATCCAGCAATGATTTGATTGCTTGCCTTCTTACGAATTGACTTTCTTACGCTGTTTACAATTCTAGTAAGATAGTCAGCATTCGGAAGCTCCACAACTTCCTCATTTACAATTGCACTATTGGTAATCTTTGCTCTGCCAGTGCTTGCAGTTCCAAATGTACCCTCATCGTTTGTATATGTTTCTCCTTCAACAGCATAATCTGCATCGCCATCAGTAATTTGGAAAGAAACATCATAAGCACTTCCGCCATCAAGCGGGAAAGCATCAACTAAGTCAATTGTCTGTGCTACCTCATTAAAGTTTTCCGCTACTTCTCTCTTGTATTTATTTTCCAACATAATATTGGCAGTGGTAACTGCACGCTTTTCAAGGTATTCTTGAATATCAGCTGAAATAGCTACTTCTTTGCCGCTTCTCAAATCTGTGGCAACTGCTTCAATGCGGGTTTCTATTTCATCCGCAGCTTTACGTTGCTCTTGACCTTTGGCACTTGCCACTACTACCCCTGGGATTTGTCCGTTAACTGCTGCTGTTCTTTCATTTGGCTTTTCTTCCTCATCAGGAAGAGCAGCAATCATTTCTTCAAGACTTCTAATCTCCACATTAAGCCCATCAAGTTCTGCATTCAAGTTTCTTAGCTCTGCAACATCGCTAGATGCTTGAGCTTGCGTGTTTATAGCTGCCTTTCTCTCATTTTTCTTTGCTAACAGGTCCATTAATTTCTTTTTCAATTTACATTTCCCCCTTAATTTTTGCTTTTAGTTTTAGTAATTCTAACTCGTGTAAGCTTTCCAGCCGCTTCTCTTCGCTATCCAGCAATTCAAGGCTACGAGCATATATAGATGTACTATCGTAAAACGGCGTGTCCACAACCGATACGTCGTACAGTTTCGCAATGTTGTTTACATCTCTAGTAGTCTCTTTCTCTCCAAAGGTCCAAGTATCTCCGCCATCAGCAACGGAAAAGGCAAAGGACATTTTGTCTATCAGACCTTCCTGTATCCCTTTGTATAAATCTCTATTGCTTTGTGTATCTAATAGATCAGCTTGTATCTTTAACCCCTTAGCATCTTTTATAAGCTGCAATGACTTATTTCTTGTTCTGGCCATAATCATTACATTATCATTATGGTTATACCTCATAGGTACATCTTTCATGTCAGTGTTGTCTAGCGCACCTTTTTTTATTGTCTCCGTAAATTTCCTGCTACCATATTGATGAGTAGCCGGTTGATCATAAATAATTGCATAACCTTCCACTAACATTTTATCTTCATCATTTTCAACAGCTCTAATTTCAATCAATCGACGTTCATATTCTTTATTCTTGCTCATCTTTTCCCTCCTTCACTCCCGCCTTGCCCTTTTGGTAAGCATCTATATCTTTGATATTCACATAGTTAAGACTCTGCAGCCTCCTATTTCCATCTGGGAATGGTTCAATGCCAAACATTTCATTTATTTGATTAAGTGTCATTATTCCAGTTTCCTTTGCAAGCCCTGCTAGGTTCATTTTGTCAGCAGTTGCCATATAATTAACCTTAGAGTAATAGCATTTGCCCCTATGGCCTACATCCTGCTCCCTCTGAGTGAATATACAAGCTGTAAATGCCTGTTCAAATTGCACTATAAAGTCTTCTATTGCAGTTTGATAAAATGCGCTATGTTGATTGCCGGTATAATCACCACTGAGAATTGCAGCTGAAACTCCATAGCGTTCTTGAATAACTGACTTAAGAAATTTTAATGCTGTATCAGATATTTCCGGAGCATTAATATTAACCGGTGTAAACTCACCCGCTAAATCTGTGGCAATCATACCACTTTTACTTGTTGTTATATGGCTTTCAAAGTCATCTCTCATTTTGCCCAGTTTCGCTTGATCTGCTAGTGTCTTAGCGCTATAGACTCCTTTAATTTGCAAGGATGCTTCTATACTCTTCGGTAAGCCTTGGATTGTTTTGTCCAAAGCATCAATGGTACGAATTACATCGTAATCATTGACCTCACCGCGATCATCACCACCGCCAATGATCGTATTCGCTCCCCTGCGCCACCTTAAATGAATCAAGTCTGCGTAAGGTAATGTGTAGCTGCTCCCATCCTCAAAATCAAATCTTATCTCCCACACCTTGCCATCATTTTCACCTATATAAACAAAACTTGGATTCAGTGGATAGAAGGCAATATATTTTTTGAATTGTCTTCCATCAGGTAATATAATATTCACATACTGTGGGTAAATAAATGCATTACAGTGTTTGCGCCGCAACCATTCTACGTTTGCAAAAAAATCACTTGTTGTTTGCAGAGGGTTAGGTTTAAATCTGAATAGTCTTGTAATGTCATCGTTTTGAACTTTCAGCACATCACCATTCTGAACTATGCTTTTTAATTCTATCTTACTAATTTCACTTGCTACCCTATCGATGGCGTTATTGACGAAGTCAGAAAGGTAGATATCTTTTCCGAAACTTGAAAAGAGTGGTGCGCCATCAATCAGCCAAGACCTATATTTTCGCTCTTGGCTCTGGGGTAGTACATTTTTAAGATAATCTAATATTCTCATCATTCACCTCCTATCCAATCAGAGACATAAACTCTGATCTAAACCATTCTAAAGTTGCATAACAAATAACTGCAGTAGCTGTGCCGTCAATCTTCTTTTTAGGATGCATTTTACAAGGCATTATTCGGCCCACGGTATCAAGTTTTATGCCTGTATTGCAAAAGCACCAGAAGTCCATAGGATTATTATTATAAATTACAGTCTTATCTCTTAGATCTGCTTCTAATGTTCTCATTGGATTATTTAGAACCTTTGCTTCCTGTGGTATATTGACAGCTACCTTTTCTCCAAACAACTCTATATATTTATTTTGAAAATCCTTAGCAAATCTGTTATCGTATCCACTTTTAAAAGGCTTTAAATCATATTCAGTAAGCAAATAAAAATGCCAATCGGCTATCAACGAGCTTGTAACTACATTGCCTGGCACAATTGTAAGCAATCCCATGCTCTCCCATTCTCTATAGTCTACATCATCCGGAGCGTTTTCTAATTTGCTTTCTGGGATCCAATACCTTGAATATAAATAAGTCTTTTTATCATTAGGCTTCTTAAGAAGTATTCTTGATGCACACAAATCCGTAGTTTCTGCAAAGTCATTACCGGAAATATAAAAACCTCCGACAAAATCCTTAAGGTCGAAGGTTTCAGTATTCAGTATGTCACTTTGCTGCATCCAAGCCTGGGCATTGGATTGCTTTATGTTAAAATCCTTTGCTAACATGAATGCTCTGGTTGCGCTGTTGGTCTTAGCTTCTTCAATTAACCCATCAAGATAATGCCATTTCTTTGCTATTCCAAGATTAGGATTGCTCTTCGGCCAACTGCTGCGGTCTTGCCATATCTCAATTTCACTATCCTGGGTGTAAAGCCAATACAGTGTTCTTGGCCGATGCAACTCTCCTTTTAGCGCTAATCTGGCTTCTTTAAGCTCCCCATCTAAATATCCATCTTGAGTGAATCCCTCAGTTGATATTTCATCAATCATTGCTTCATCTTTAGTCGAAGTGGACTGAACTATTGGTGCTACTAGACTGTTGTCTTCCATCTCATGCACTTCATCAATAACCGCCTTATCTACGTTCTTGCCTTCTTTGGCACCAGTCTTAACAGAAAGCTTTTTAATTTTAGCCTTATTTTGCTTGCTAAACTTACCCTTTTTCTTCTTTTGCTTAGGGTTACCCATGAATATGCCCTTAATATTTTTGCGGCTTACCTTTTCAAGCTTTGGGCTTTCTTCCCTCATGTTGTTTATCTCATCAAAAACAAGCCCTGCCTGCTCATAATCATTAGAGGCACATAAGATATTGGTACCAACATTCCCACAAAAAAACTCCGCTAAGCTGTCAGCTGCGCAGAGTGTTGTTTTTCCGTTTTTTCTGCCAATTAATAATAAGGTCCTGTTAAATCTTCTTAGCCACTTCCCCTCAATCTCCATATAAAAGCTGTACTTTGCTTCAAGAAATGCTTTTTGCCATAACTCCAGTAAAAAAGGAGCCCCGGCAAAAGGTGAAATGCTATGTTTACACTCATGCTCGATAAACTTAATCCTCTTATGAGCTTCAGTTACATCAAAACGATATGAAGAACTATCCATGTCATTCATAAGTATTTCAAGTTGTGCCATTAACTCTTTGCCTATGATGATTTCTTTAGATTTACATTTCTTATAGTACTCAATTAAGTAACTATGCATATTCGTCAAGTCCGTCATCATCATCATCCGTTTCTGTATATAAATGCTTTATTAGCTTATCCATTATATTTGTCAGTGAAGCTGAATGTTTAGAAATCTCATTAGATACAGGCAAAGCCTTTTGCATTTGAGGATTCTTAGGGTGTATTTTGACCAATCCGGTTGCTAAGGCCTGCTCATTCAGCCTACGTAAATATAACCTTTCATAAGCTGCTTGCTCTATCAATGCAAAAGCTCTTAATTTATTTTCGCTTGCACCAATAAATTCTGCTTTAAGCCTCTCAATCTCGGCTAACAAGTCAACATTTGCCATCATCTCACCCTCTTTTAATTTTTCTCCAAAAATCTGAAACAAAAAGTCAAAATTTTACTGTATGTTACAAAGATAACCCCTCCCAGTAAATCGCTATCGCTATATATCACTGACCAGGGGGGCTATACTTTTCCCACCAATCATTTATATATTCAAGCCATTGCTTCGGCTTATTGCTTTGCTCTAATCTTTTAATACATTCTTCTTTAGTACTCTCACAATAAATAAACTCTGCTCCTAAGGACTGTGCCAATCTCTCACGCTCATACTTATCAGGATAACCCCCTATGATATATGCATCATACCATTGACCATACCTTGTCTTTATCTGGTCGAGTATATCATCCCTAATCTTAAACACATTAAAGCGTACATTCTTTGGCTTGATATACTCAGGTTGAAATGTAACCGCCTGCCATAGCGCATCCATATCAAGTACTATATCTCCATGCTGCATGAGTTCCCTAACCAAAGTACTCTTTCCACTAAGTGGACTGCCATACACAATATATACATGCTGCTTATTGCCAAACCTTCTATGCTCTTTGTTGTGACAATTAAAACAGATAATCTCAATGTGTATTGGGTTAAGAGATATGTTAGGATCATCTACATTATCTTCAGTAAGTTCTATCTTGTGATGCCCTATCAACTGGCTAAAGTCTTCAATTACTTCTCCGCACCTGCTGCATCTGCCCTTGGCTTCTATCTTTAGTCTATATGACAAGTCCCTCCAAGGTTTAGAACAATAAAATAAATGTACCTTGTCCATGCTCATCACCACATCTTTTCTTTGTTCATTGCTTTTTGATGCTTGAATTTTTCCTTCTCAAGCTTAAGCTTTTCATTGTCATGCTTAATTCTATGCTTAAGCTCCGGATTCTTTAATTCTGTCTTAAGCTTTTGAACTCTTAACCGTTGTTCTTCTGTAATTAAATCTCTATTTGTAACAAGCATTTCTTCATAGCGCTTAATCATGCTTGTCAATTGCGCCATTGCCCTTGATTGAGAATTAAGAAAAGTAGCTTGTCTATCCCAAGCGAACTGGAATTCCCATTCCCATTGTGTAATTATCTGAGCCCAAAGTATTTCTAAGGTAGAACCTCCCGCTTCCTCAACCTCTTTTATAAGGTTTCTAGACTCAGTAGGATAATATTTTGAATACCATCCTTCTTTTCTTGCATTTTGATTTCTCTCAGAAGCACCACCATTATTACCAACGGCATTCTGATTCCCCTTTGGTGCTCCTCCTTTTGGGTTATAGTTCTCGTCCCATTTATCTTCACTTTTCCAGAACCTAACGTTTCTTTCTTTTTCAGATAGCATCTCAGCTATTTTAATTATTGTTATATTGCCATGATGCTCCTTGTATAAAACAAATGCTTTATCTCTGTTTGGATTTCTTTCCTTAGCCATATCCTCTCCTCCACATGTAACTGTCCATTTTCACTGTCTATAAATTCTAATAAAAATATACAATAAACTTTACTGAAATGAATTTAGTTGAGTTGTTCTCGGCATTTATCCGCTTTAAAAAGGACAGTTTGAGAATTTCAGTTTTTGATATTCTTTTTATAATTTTCACCACTAAGTGCTTGTAAGCTAAATATATCAATGCTTTGAGTTGATTCTTCCACTACTTTTTGAATGTTGCATTTTCATAGGGAATCAAACATTCATTTTTAAAAATCTCTTCTTATATATGCACGATAATTTTTATATGTTAATGTTCAATAGTTAAAAAATAAAACATTCGAGCCTAAAAAATAAGATTCACTCAAGCTCTTATGAACTTATTAAGTGAATCTGTATATTTGTCGTAGGTTTCTCTATCGAGGCCTATATATGCTTTAGTTTCTTCAATGCTGCTATGACCAAGCATCTCTTTAACAACAGTGATATCATAATTACTTTCAACATAGATCTGATAAGCAAAGGTTTTTCTCAAAGAATGGGCTGTTATATTTTTTAAACCAAATTGTTCCCCGGCTTCCCTTAATATAGTGCTCACTCTACTGACCTCTATATGTTTGTTGCAGCCTTTTCTTGATTGAAATATATATTCATAGTCTTTTTTATCTTTAATAAACCGTTTTAATATTATCTCAAGATTTCCTATTATCTTTACTACTCTAGGTTTAATATTTTCTTTCCGGATATTTTTGCTATGAATCTTTTTCCCTTCTAAAATTTCAAAATAGCCATCAGATAGAGCCTTTCTTATATCTCTTGACTTCAGGATTACAAGATCACCAGCTCTATATCCAGTTGATATCCCAAGGACAAATAAAACAAAATTTCTCTCATCTTTATATTTCAAATAATCCTGGATATCCAGTATCAACTTTTCATCTTTTATCGGATTAGCTGGTCTCTTCTTTACCATCTGAATCTACCTACCTTGAATTTTTTTGATCTTCTTTAATACAAAAAGGCACTAAACAAAAATACTTGTATTCCAACCATCTTCCGCACCAGCAGCCTGTACATTTGTGATCAGACCGTTCTTTCTGGACCTCTGAATCAATTAGTTTTTGCTTTTTTACTTCAAGCTTTTTACTCATAATATCACCTAATTAAAAAGCCCGGGCATGTGCCCGAGCTAAATTTTATTGTACTTCTATTTTATAGATTAATTTAGTTTGTCAATATTGTCAGTGGGTAAAAAGTGGGTTTTTATTCCTCTTTGAAATTTCTTTTATATAATCCAGTGTATATTTCAACTCATCAGCAATCTCCTGCAGCTTCATTCCCTTTATGTCTCTAAGGTAAACTACCTTTTGATCAATACCATCCAACTGCATCACCTTTGCCAGTATTTCCTTCTCCAGCTTTTTCAAGTTCTCAATGGTCCATGTTTCATGTTCAATCATACTCTCATATTTCTGAAGATACATATATATTCGATCTAAGCTCATAGCGTTACCGTTCCCACTTGGCAAGCCATCATAGCTGATACTACTTATTTCGTGTGGAGCATCCTTGTGCAGCAGCTTCTTATAATAGTTATAATTTTCTTCTGCTATCTCTAGATATCTTTCATGCATTTCCCTCTGTAAAACCAAATTTTTGAATGACCCAAAATCCATGCGACTCCCACCCTTCTCTTGTATTCATTTCCTAGTTACTAATAATAAAAGGCACTACCCCTCCCAAGGATAGTGCCTCCGCTCTTCGGTCAGCCCTACTTAATTTTTTCTTTCTCTGAAAACTCCGTCTTTGAAATTATTTCTCCGTTTACATGCCGGATATTGATTTCAAAGTAGTCAGACTTTCCAATTTTCTCTATGCAGTCCACCAGCTCCCCTGCTCTTTCAACTATCTTTCGTTTAAGCTGCTTTTTATCATTGTCCAATTCCATTCCCCCTCTGCTATTGAACGTTAAGTTCTGCTCTTGCTCTACGATCTGCCATGAGCTTTTCAAATTCTTCCTCGCTCATTGGGTTTTCGATACTGCTCCTCTTTAGCAGCTTCTCTTCAAGGTCTTTATGGTCATAGTCCCTTGGCGTAAAATTATTAAATCCATTAGACTTACTTTTTCCTGCTAGAGGATATGCTTTACCAGCCTTTTGTATGGATGTCCCCGTTATAAACTCTTCAAATGGTTTATTCTCACCCAAGAAAGTTTTCGCATGCTTTATGAATCTTTCTTCTGCGCCCTCTAGCTTACACTTTTCAGCATAGTTTTGTGCAGCCTTTATCATATCCGCAGCTGACACCTTTTGCTTAAGCCTGGCCTTCCATTTGCTAAATGCAGCAGATTTCTCCGTTTTACGAGGATAGTAGCTCCAAAACTTCTCAAACTCATCTGTATACTCATTCTTGCCTTTGCCAGAATCTCCATTCTGCGCTCCACCCTTTGAATTGGGTTTCTCAGCCGAGGCCTTTGCGCAATCGTCTGTACCGACAGGTGCAGACATATTATCGAGTATCGAGTTACGAGTATCGAGATACGAGATACGAGATACGGGAACATTTGATTGCACATGATTACATATGTATTCATCCGTATTCATATGTAGGTTTATAATATCACCTTCTTCTATCGACGGAAATTTGCTTTCTTTAGCCCTAATGTTTTGATGTCTTTCCCAGGTATTTACTTGAAGGTATCTTTTTCCGCAAACCTCATATAGAGTAATTAATCTCTTTGTAAGTGCTAGCAGCCAACTATCGATAACTTCAAGACTTAATCGATCTGTCCTTAAAGGGTAGCACTTAGCTCTTACAATTTGAGTCCTTGCATCCATTCTTCCATAGTCATCACAATTCACAATTATTCTATAAAAAAAAGCTTCTTCTTCAGGACTCAATTCATCTATATCTTCGCTTATGCAGATGCTTTCTTTTATTATCCTATTAGGCAATTTGTATCACCCTCTTACTATAAAATTTCTTAACCTGCTAGCTCATATCGAAATACAGTTAAGTCCTGATTCAAAATATATATTGGCTTGTTATCCTGCAATGCCCACTGAAACTCTTCGTTACAGCCTTTGGACTTGTCCCAATTTGGACACATAATTATTGCACCGCATACGTCAAACATCTTCCTGCACATTATCATTGCAACAGAGTCTTCTGTGTTAACAGGAATTATAACAATAGGATTTATCATAGTGATTTGATGCATATCGCTTAAACAACGTTCATATATAGCAGCTGCATATCTATTAGCAGCTGGATCTCCAAAAGTTGTGCATGGATGACTAAGATAGTATATACAGTCTTTGTCCAATTCAAAAACCTCCAATCTCATTGAATATCTATCTTGTGATGTGTAACTATTCTTCATAAAAAATATTGTCTTTGCACCCTTTGCATCTTTCTATTGGCTCATCATCATGTTCTGACATTTGATACCCTAAACATTTGTTTTCGGTAGTTTTTTCAGCTTCGTTGCATTTAACTTCCTGTCTTTTGTTATTAGTAATCCTTAAACAACTGTTTGTATAGTTGCAAGAGCAAATACTTGTTCTTGGTATTTCATCCTCTGAGTACTTTAATACCCAATCCATTTTTCCGTAGCAATGAGGTTTATTCATCAATTTCACTCCTTCGCATTTTAGTCATTACAGGACTTTCTCTCCCATTTTACTAAGCAAAGCATTGATAGCATTCTTATATTTGCTATAGCTCTCTTCGTCTGTGCCGGCGATTTCGGCCAATACTCCGAGTAGCTTCTGGAAGTCCTTAACCAGCTCATCAAAGTAAATTGCAAATTTCTCAGCAGCTCCACCAACCAAAGCTTTTCTTCTTAAATCCTCAAGCTCTTTCTCAATTTCTTCTGGTACCTTTTCTATAGTTGCTACAGTAGCTTCGATGGGTTTTTCTTTGAGCTGCTTCTCAAGTTCAAGGATCCTACTGTTTGCCCAATTCAAATCATCCTCTGTTTTCTTAAGTGAATCGTTTAAGGCATCAATCTCTTCATCATTCCCTGAGTCCTCAGCATCCTTGATTTTATCCTTCAGTTCTTCTATGGATTTTCTAAGTCGAGTTATCTCAACAACTGAATGCTCTTGCTCTTTTTTAAGGTCTTGCTGCAGCTTTGAAGCTTCATCTTCTTTAGCTTTCGCTGTCTGTATAGCATCCTTAAGCTTCTTAACTGCCTCGTCTCTTTCTTTTATGGCTTGCTGCAGCTCTCTGGTGCTCATATTGTCTATATCATGCTTTCCAACGAACTCTTCTCGCTCTTCTTCAGGTACTCCGAGCAATGCAACTGCTTGCGTATAGCTCAAATTGGCAAGCGCTTGCGATTTTGAATTATCCCCTAAAAGAGTTAGTTGATCAGCTCCATATTCTTCAAATATCCTCATTAGATTTGAGGCGGTTCTTTGCGAGTAGTCCACTGAAGCTTCTAACCAACCGCCCCACTCGCCATGAGATACAAGTTGCTTTGCCTCGGTTAGGCGACGGCCTATTTCAATGCTGTTATATAAAACCATCTTCCTAGTCTGATTCTTAATATTATTAATCTCAGCTGCTATCAGTTCAGGGGTTCTATTTATAACTAAATCACTCATCTTTTGTCCTTTCTCCGGTTATGCCGGCACCTTAACTTTTGATTTCTTTTTCTTGAGTAGCACTTCAGCTTCGAACTCATCAACGAAAGCTTGTACCTCATCTGTGGCTACGCAGTTGCGAAGTCCCCTAGTTTGGTATATTGTGGTTCCACGCACTTCCAATGTGTAGAATGGAGTATCTGGCTCTCTCTCTTTCCTTATCAGTAAGATATTGGTCTTTCCATCCGCATAGTCTTTGCTATAGCGTCCTACACAATGATTTAGAGCTTTTCCCTCATTTACTAACTCTTGTGAACTCACAGCTGCCCTAATGAACAAACCATTGTATTTAAAAGAGAATTTTTTTAGATCAGGCAACCTCTCCTTAATCTTTTCTGTCAGTGCGAGGTCCTCTGCGTATTTTATTTGGGCACTTGTATTCTGATGAGCAGAATGTAGATTATTTGGGTAAAGAATCCTCATTTCACTTGTATCAATGTTAAGTTTCTTACACTCCTGTTTATAATCCATCCAATCCCTCACGACATTAGAGGTTCCATAATATGTGCGATTGCTATTTCTCAGTTGTTTTGATATATACCTTATTGCATCTTTGAATGTGAAGCTTTCACATGTCATACTTCCAATGGTGTCTATTTCGCCAATACCATAAATCATTTCAGACAGTTGTTTTACTTCAATGATGCTAAGCCCTAGTCCCTTATCTTTATTTAGTTTTATCAAGTGCAGGAACCAAAAGGTCGGTATAATCTTTTGTTGTTTAATCATCTGATACTCTTCATCAGTGAGTTTGAATACCTTTAACAGTGTCTTGCCTCGCCAGTTGATTGTATTGAAAGTGTTATCACCTTTAAGCCTGCTAAGTATCAGCTTCCGGTAGCCAAGCTTGTTAAGATACTCAACAACCGGATACCTAGCATAGAAATCAAAGAATCTCACCATGTCTTCATATTCACATAGCTCCCAGCCACTCCAAGCAAAAGGTGTGTCTTTAACAGCTGTCTTGATGCTCTCTTTTGAATACCCGGTCACAGTACTTGGTGCCTGGTTGTGTAACCTTGAATATACCGTCTTCGTGAATCCCCATCCCGATGGAGCCTGCCACCTGTCAATCCATTTGATCATTTTTCCGCCCTTGCTATACTCGAAAATGTAATAGTAATCAGTATGTAAATTGGTTTTTACATTTTTATAGTCCGCAGTATAATCTCTCCAAGCTAAAAAGCCTCTCGCTACGATTATTTTTGGATCCAATACTGATTTTTCATAGTAGACAAAGTATGAGCTATCCAAGAGCCTACTGTGCCCAAGTCCTGAGTAACGTACTTTACATTTACTCTTGCATACTGGGCACTCCATAGACTGTCCGTGTTTCTGTTTCTCGTATTCTGAATTGTAGTAATATGCTGCATGACACCCACACTGGTCTACTTCTGATTTCTGCCTTTCTGTAGGTTTCTTCAAATGGGTTTTAAATTCGCTGTAGCAGTGTGTGCAATAGCCATACTGTTGTTTCTTGATTGTAGTTACAAATACGTATCTGCTTTCTTCAAGCATCACATTAGTAGCATAGTCAATAATTTCTTGGCTGTATCCATCATTGAAATGTTGAATATAAGCTTTCACCTTCTCATCCATTTAACAGATCCTCCAGATTGACATCGAATTTAGTTGTTTCAGCCACTGTGGGTTTGACCACCTGCAGTATAGGTTTCGTAACCCTAGCCATTGGAATATCAAAGTATTCAAGGACAATTGCAAAACCCTCATCATCAGTCAGGACCCCGCAGCCATCCTTTTGAATCTTCCGCGCCTCAGCTTTCATAGCTTCCATGGCACCTTTAATTGACTTGTTACCCTTAAGAATCATATCAGCTGATCCTGGATTTGCATCTAACTGTTGGAGCAGGAAATCACCGATTATCTTCTTATATCCATTATCTTTTCCTATCTCATCGAGAAGTTTTTTTCTCGCTTTTTCTAGCATATACATTCACTCCCTTAAAATAAGGTAATTTAAATCAATAGGCAGAGCTCTTCTACCTATTGATTTTACTTATGTACTTTGTTATACTTAATTCAACGATATAATTTTAGTTTGCGCACAGTCTTGTGTGCTTTTTTTATGCTCTGGAAGCACTCTCTTTATTTCTTTACCCAGGGCTAATAATATGACAAATAAAAATGGTACAAATAGCTCTCCACCTACTGCAAAATACCCTCTCTGAATATAAGCTGCTTTAACTGCATAAGGTGTAAGTAGTAATCCTAGTAGTAATACAATCAGGTACATACGGCTTGTCCTCATTTTACACATACCCCTTTCTCTTTAGCTTTGCATTGGTTCTTTTCTCGATGTCCTTGAGCTTTATGCCATATGCTTCATCCATGCTAGTGAAATGCATCTTTAATGCTACATATAAATCTGCAATTTGCTCTTCTTGTTCATATATTTGCTCCCTTAGCTCATCAGTTAAACTGCTACCTGGCTTTTTATTTGTTAATAGAGTCTTAATTGTTTGAATGCCTTTGCCGGCTTCGAACATTTCAGTAGTCAGCACTTCAAGCACATTCTTAGGATTGTCATCCACATTTTTAAGCAACGGCACATTAAAAAACTCACTGCCTGTTTCATAAGAAAGTTCAGCTTTCGCCTTTGCATCATCCAGCACTAAAGGTATTCTTGAGACGATATCGGCTGGGGCAGGTTTTTTGCCTGCTTCGATATCAGAAATCATTGGCTGTGATATATGAAGCATCCTTGCCAGCTCAGCTTGAGACAAATTATTGCTTAATCTTGCCTCTCTAATACGATCAGCCATGCACATTATCCACACCTCCCCTCTGTATAAAGTTCTTGAAATCTATATGAAATTGTTATAAAAAGGGAATTTATTTATAACTACCACTATTGATAAAATTAAATAAATCAAATCTTTTGGGCTTCCCACCCCAAACTATTTTAATGTATTCATATCTATGCTGTTCTATTATGTATTGGCGGTAGATAGCTGCCGCCTGCCCACCTTAAGTTATTGAAATGCTTTCTCTCTTAATTTTGCTGAAGGACTTTCTTTGAACGCGAGACAAATATTTTGCCCCCTCCTGCCTCCACAAGAACCTTTATTGAATTTCAGAAGTTGGCATACTCTGCATTCAGCAGCCAGCACTTCATAGGGAACATCCTTAAGTATCCGAATTCCTGTTCTCTTCTTTGGAGCTTCCTCCACAGGTCGGACCTTATCAGTTTTAGCTACATAGCTCATATTACACCTCCTCTCAAGATTACTATTGGGCTGCATGTCCTACTTTTTCCCTATAAAAGAAGGCTTACACTGCCTTCTCCTTCTTTTGTATATCTAACTTATCTTTCTCCATTCTGGACTGTACCTCATAATGCCAATCCAGCCATATCTTATTCCATTCATCTTCGCTGTATTTTGGTATTATATTCACAGTTACGCTTATTACTGGGCTGGATTTCATGATATACCCCCTTTATCGTTTATTGAATTCTATGCAGTGCACGGTTTGTCTGATACTATGCTTATTTACTCACCTTCTTAACAAATGGTAAAATGTTGATGTAAAGGGGCTTAATGTATTTGGAGCGTGATTTAATGTCAGACAACAATTTTAAGGAAACATCAGCTTTAATAGCCAAAGACATAACAGTAGCTTTAATTAACAAGTATGAGTTTAAAGGTAACCCTGAGCAAAGATTAGATGAAATACACCGAATTTTTGATTCAATATATAATCATGTTGTTGAATCATTAAATGTATCTACTAAAGATTAAATAACGGAAGCCCCTTTACATCTAGTCAAAATAGGCAGATGCTTTATCAACAAGTTGAATAATTGTCTCTGCTATCTTGCACATATCTGATGCTGTCCCTGGCTTATACTGGAGTTCTTTTTGTTTGGTTTTAAGCGTCTCAATTTGCTCTTCCAGCTCTTTCTTATAATCCATCTTCCCTCACCCCCTAACTTGCTTGACTTGTCTGCACGCCGCCTTTGTCATCATTGGTTGACACATCAGATAAAAAAAATAATTTATCGATTGGTTCATTAGGAAAAGCTTTCAATAATCCCGCAATCACTTCTTTGCCCGAACCTCTGCTGTCATTAAATATACGACTTATTGTAGCTCTAGAAACGTTCATTCTCCTTGCCAACTCAGACTGCGACCATCCATACTGCTGCATTAATAATATTATATAATCTTTATTAATACGCACCTTATCACCTCCTAGTTGTTGTTGACTGGTGTCATCGTTCAATTACAGTATAGTCCAAGCCTTTCCATTTGTCAACATGCGTTTACACATTTTTTTAAAACATATTTCCAATTGGTAACATCACTGATAATATTAAAATAGGTGGTGAGTGAATGAAAACTGTGGGAGAAATAATTAAAGAAGCTAGAGATAAAAAAGATTACTCACAAAGGCAACTTGCTCTTTACACAGGAATTAGCAACACAGAAATATCAAAAATTGAATCCGGAGAAAGATTAAATCCTAGTCCGGAGATTTTAAAAAAAATATCTGATTATTTAAATCTGGACTATATGAAATTGCTTGTAGTTGCAGGTTATATAGATGAGAAATTTAAAGATACACAAAATAGATTCAATATTCCTATACTTGGCACTATCCGTGCCGGACTTCCATTACTTGCGGAAGATAATTGGGATGGGCAAATAGAAGTCCCCACGGATTTAAAGGCAGACTTTGCATTGAGGGTTGTAGGAGACAGCATGAGCTGGGTAGGCATACATGAAGGTGATATTGCTATTATGAAGCAGACAAGCACTGCTCAACATGGACAGATCGTCGCTGCTGGTGCCAATGAAGGTGAATGGACCGCTACTCTTAAATTCTTCTGTCAAGAAAACGGCACCCCTGTATTAAGAGCTGCCAATCCAAGTTATCCAGATATTAAAGTTAACGGTGTGCATAAGATTATTGGCACCCTGGTAAGTGTCCAAAAGGATGCTCCAACTATGTCTACATATAGAGACTTTCTACATGATAAAGAGAGTCTAAGTAATGAATGGAATGAGACCATAGAAAAGGCTATTTCATTAGGACTTGATGCGGTTAGCTTGAGACAGTATCTTGATGTGCTATCTCATATAAAAAAAACTTAGGTTAGTTAGTAAAAATAATATGAATAATAATTTGTTATCAATAGTCCTCCAAAGGGGACTATTTTTACACCTATTTAAGGAAAATAATCTCTTATATGGTAATGGCTATAAACATAATAACAATGTAACGAGGGGGAGTTGCTATGGATAATTGCAGTAATATGAAACATATTTTGAGATATGGAACCAATGCAGAGCAGAAGTATATTGAGCAAATTAAAAATTCATTTGATTTATTGGCTTTTAACGGAAATATGTTAGCATATACACCTGGTGCTATTGCAGGTTTTATTATGATGCATATATTAAAAAGCAAGCGTTCGAAAGGTTACTTTATTGATCCTATTACACATGCATTTCAACATGACATAAGTACTATATCTTCCTATAGTGAAAAAGAAAAGAAAATAAAAATAAAGAAATCTGTTGAAAACTTAATTGAAGCATATGGCGAACCAATACAATCAAATATTAATTCTGAAATAAGTGTATTACCCTCACATTTTAATACACCTGAATTAAAGTTGGAATTCTGTAAAAACGTTATTAATTTTCAGCTTAATACTATTATTACAGAATTAGAAAAAAAAGGATTTATGGACTATATAAATAATGCCGCTCTTGATATAAGTAAATTGAAACCATGTTTTTTAATAGCACCCTATTTTTACTTAACTACAAAACCTACTGATTTTAAATGGTTGCCACTAAATTGTGAATTTATTAAGCTAACAAAATCAATAGCAAATGATCAAGAAGTCTATGCACAGCTTGTAGTCTCAAAGGAAATCCTTACTAATGAAAGCTTTAGAAATGAAATCTTAGATGAATATACTAAGGTTAAACCAAGTGGTGTATTATTATGGATTGATAAGTTTGATGACCATGATGCAAATATTTCAGAATTAAATAGCTTTGTAGAAATTATTAAAAAATTTACTCAAAATGAAATCCCAATTTATAATTTGTATGGTGGTTTCTTCTCTACTATATTAACCGGATTTAAAAACGAGCTTGGATTTGAATTGAGCGGTGTTGGACATGCTCTTGAATATGGCGAGAGTCGAGCTGTAGTTCCAGTTGGAGGAGGTATACCTACAAATAAGTATTACTATTATCCCTTACATAATCGCCTTGATTATAAGGATGCCAGTACGCTATTAAGGTCATTGGGCTATTTTTCTGTGCCTCCATCTGATGGAGCAAGAGAGTATAAGAAGAATATTTGTCATTGCCCAACTTGCATGGAAGTTATTCAAGATGATATTAATAATTTCTCGTTATTTGAAAATACTGAGTTCTACGACATTACCCTACATGGAGTAAAACAAAAAAGAAGCTATGCAAGTCAAGATACAAAAGAGATTTGCGTATTACATTATCAGTACAACAAGCATAAAGAGTTCTTAGAGGTAGAAAAAAGAAGCCTAAATGATTTCATAAGCAGATTAGAAAAAACTAATAGCGATTATGCTCCACATGAACCTGAATTGTCTAAGCAAATTGACTATTTAAGTAATTGGTCGTCAGTTTTAAAATCTCTAGTGGGGTTGAAATAATGTCTAGACCAGTTAAAAAGAAGGTTTATATATTTGGTGCCGGTGCGTCAGTAGCAGCGAAGCTACCAATTCAATCAAATATCTTGAATAACATTTTTACTTTGCAAAAACCAATTATTACAATGCCCCTTGGTTTTATTGAATCCTTTGATGAGTTTTCTGTTATGTTAATAAGTCAATATGAATTCTTTGAAAAAAGCAGACGTATACTTACAAAATTTATTATACAGACTTTTGGAGATATCCAGCTTCGTCAGAGATTCAAAGATAAATTTGTTTCATATGATTACGATATTAACAGATATGATAACACAAATATAGAACTCAATGAAAAATGGAATCAATTTTATATTCACCTTAAAGACATTGATATTTCTCTTGAAGATGTATTTACACTGCTTGACAAAGCATCATTATCAAAAGAATACTTTTCGCTGTATTCGGTAGCTGATATGGACAATATTCAAGAAAGCTTAAACTACTGTATAGTATATTCAATTTCTAATTCTATACATATTTCCAGCCATGTTGAATTATATGATAAAATTGCAGAGTTCCTAATAAGAAAAAGATTAAAACCTGGCTTAGAAGCTGATACCTTTTCTTTAATAACTTTAAACTGGGATACAGTATTAGATAAGTACATTTACGATAAGTGTAAGAGTAATAACTTGATTCATCCTGAAAAACAAATTTTTCCTGATTACTGTTGTTACAATTACGATATTAATTCAGAAGTTCCATCAATTCATATAAAAGCAAAAGGTAATTATAATATTAAACTGATGAAATTACATGGTTCAATAAATTGGTTAGTCTGCAGTAATTGTGGTCGTTTATATTCTGACTACGCTAGAAATATATCACTACAATACAGTAACAAAGGTGAAGTGAAGTGTAAATTTTGCGAATCGTCCAGCAGAGAATATAAGCTCAGAAGACTTATTATAACCCCAACCTTTATAAAAGCTTTTAATAATCTACATTTAAAAAACGTGTGGCATAATGCTTATTTAGATTTATGTGAGGCTGATGAAATAATTTTTATTGGATATTCATTCCCTGATGCAGACTTTGAATTAAGATATTTATTAAAAAAAGCTATCAAACCTAGTGCAAAAATAAAGGTTATCCTTCACCAAAAGGACAACCCCAAGTTATATCGTTCTATTTTAAAAGATATTAAACCCATTGCAGACAAAAATGAAACATTTTATAGAATAAACTTACCCTATAAAAGATACATTTCCTTTTTTAAAAATCATAAGGTTGAATTCTGTTACAAGGGCATTGAAAATGCATTGAATGATGGGTGGTTTTAAAAAATTAATGTATTATCTCTCAAAAACTACTTTTTCAGAGATTCTATTAATTCTATTTTTCAGACTATCGATCCATGGTTGCCATCTATCATTCAAAGACTTTGATGGTACTACTTCTATAAATGGATACTCACTTTCATTATCATATAGTAGTAAGCCTATCCCTTGATTTTCAACTTCCTGTATTAATAGCTTTGATACTTCCTTATAAGGTTTTGGCAAGCATATATATGCTCTATCAGCTCCCAACCTATGATCCTTTGCTTGCGCAATAGCCTTTCTCCAGTCTTTTAATTTAAACTCAATACTCAAAATCTCGTTATTTTGGTCTACAAGTACCATATCAATACACCTAGAAAGATATGGTACTTCTAATACAATTTCTTTATATAATTCATTTGATTGCAACTTGTTATAGCAGTCAAGCATCATTTCAGTTTCTGTCATAAAAACCACCTTAATTCTTCAAATACTTATCTTTTATTTTTGATTTCTCTGCACTTTCAGGATACTTTTTATAAACATATTCTATTATTGCATCAAGAGGAAGTGCGTTTATTTTGCTTTTAAACTTAGTAAGTAATTCGATCTGATCCTCTGAAAAGTTATTAATTACGTTTTCCTTAACATATTCTATTCCCTTTTCGGTAAGATAATAACTTACTTCTAAAGGATTCTCCTTTTCGCAACTCTCTGATTCTTCTCCATATCCAATATCATCGTACTTATCAAAACAATATTCAGCAGCTTCTGATTCTGACATAGGCTGTTCAAGTGTTTTCTCATTTACAAATCCTATTGCGCTGAAAAAACCAATATCATCTAATAATTCTTTTGAGAAAGGTCCATAGTTATAAGCAAAAAACTCTGGCATATTGATAATATTAAAATTGTTAAAATATTGAACTATCTCTTTATCAAATAGATAGAACATTTTTGTAATTCTAGTCCTTCCATCTATAGGCTCATTATACTCATTGTTAATTCCCGGTAAAAATAAAAGTGTAAGCAATAAGTCTTTAGCTTTTAAATCCTTTTTATTCATAAAAGAACCTCCTTATCATAAACAATAACAAATATCTTGATGCGAACAAGTGTTCTGTTTATAATTATATTATACCATGATTTACAAAAAAAATGCTATTAAAAATACATATTTGAAAATATATTATAATGTTTTCTACAAACTTTTTTTTAATCCTTCTCAAATCTACTATGCATAAGAAATTTGAGAGTCCGAATATTTTAAAGAGTGAGGTGTTCTTATGGAATTAGCAGCTATATACGCGCGTAAAAGTGTATTTACTGATAAAGGCGAGAGTATACAAAACCAAATAGATCGATGCAGCGCATTTGCTGCTATGAGAGGTTGGGAAATCAAAGTCTACTCTGATGAAGATTATTCCGGAAAAGATATGAACCGCCCGCAATTTCAGGAAATGCTTCGAGCTATAAACCGTGGCGAAATTCAGAATGTAATATTTTATCGACTGGATCGTGTTTCAAGACGAGTCATAGATATTATTAATTTTATTGAGGATCTGAATAAAAAGGGGATTGGATTTGTATCTATATCTGAGAATTTTGATACTACTACCCCAATGGGCAGAGCTATGCTTTTAATTACTGCTGTATTTGCACAGCTTGAACGTGAGACTATTTCTGAGCGTGTTAAGGATAATATGCTAGACCTTGCTAAAAAGGGTAAATGGAACGGCGGCAGGCCTCCTTTTGGCTACTTAGTAGAGAAAACAAAAGTTGATGGTAAAAATACCACTCTCTTAGTCAAGGATCCAGAACGCTCAAAAATTGTAGAACATATATTTACCTGGGCAAAGGATGGAGAATCTTTACGCACAATTTCAGAGAAGCTTATCTCTAATCGTGTGTCAGGAATACATAATGGCAAGTGGGGATTAAGTACTGTAGCTAGGTTACTGCACAATCCGGTCTTTTGTAGTGCCGACCAAGATGCCTATGATTACTTCTCCACCTTGGGGGTAAATCTAGTAGGATCACGCGAGGAATGGGATGGAAGCAAAGGTGTTATGTGCTATAACAAATCCAGTCATAAGGTAGGCGAGAGTTATTGGAAGGAAAAAGAGGATTGGATTATTAGCATAGGTATTCATGAGGGCATAATACCAGGCAAACTATTTGCCGAAGTATCGAAGGGTTTAGTAGATAGGCGACTAGAAGGTAACTTGCCATCCCAGAAGGGGATTCTATCTGCCGGCATATTGAAATGCGGCTGCTGTGGCAAGAATATGAATGTAGTGTCAGGTAGCAAAGTAATAAGGCAATCTAATGAGAGGGTCACATATTACCGCTGCAGGACTAAAGTTGTAAAAGGCATGAAGTCTTGTGAGAATACAAATATACGAACTGAAATTATAGACAATATTGTTGTTGAGAAGCTAATTGAGATAGCTAATAATCCCGAAATAGTCAAAGCACAGATTAATGAGCTTAAAGATAAAGCAAAGGTATCTAGTGTAGAGATGGAAAAGCAAAAGCAGCAAATCAATAAGGAAATAATCAAGCTAAATGATAGAATATCAGCACTTATCGATCTGTTGACAGATAACGACCTCCCTAAGTCCAATATCAAACAGAAGATATCTAAGCATCAAACAGAGCTTGATGCATTGCAACAGGAGCTTAATAAAATCAATGATCAATTATTTGTAATCAATAACGTTTCTATTAATGCTGATATAGTTACTGAAAGCATTATCACCTTTGCAAAAGATATTGAGAATGCGACAGTTGAAGAAAAGCGAAAGCTGATTAACAAGGTTGTTGAAAGTGTTGTATGGACAAAAGGCAAGATAGATATAAACATCTGGGGTACCGGCAAAGCTAAAGAGTTGTACTTTAGTGCCGATAGCAACCGGCATAGGGACTTACACTGCAAGATTGATGGAAAATATTATATCAATTGACAATAGCAATTCATATACCTTTTTTTGGCCAAACGACGGCTATGATTTTATGCTGGATAAATCAAACATAAGTGTTACTCTGTTTGGCGAAAAAAACAAAAAATTTTGGGATGAAAGCTATCTTCCATCCCTTATATCCCGTCGAGATTTTGAGGTTTTTCATCTGCCGCAAAATGGTCTGGGACTGCCGCGGAGTAAGCA
>JARBUB010000266.1 GCA_029239905.1 Clostridia bacterium | reverse complement strand
TGTAGTGGGAAAGAAACAACCAAATATTAATAATAGTTCATCAAGAGGGGATACTAAAAAATTAGTTGGAAAATCCCACAAAGGCTTATCATTAAAAACTGCAATATAAATTAAATCCCCCATACCGAAAAAACACATAGTAGGATAATACTTCTTCCAATTCTTCCAGTCTCCCCACTTATATGCACTTGCTAATAATATAGAAACTGATATCATTCGTATCAAAATATACTTCATTTACTTCACCTTAATATATTTCATCGAAAAACCTATCATACAAGCCCACCATCACAAATAAAATGTTTATGCTGGATTAATATTCTTTATAGGTATTAAAATGTGGTAAGCATAGTATGTGCTGTGCCTGCTTCATTATGTAATTGCATGACAGCCTTTTAAAAAACAAGTGCCAGGCACCAAAGTTATCCAGTTACTTAACTGAATTAACTTGATACCTAGCACTACTGATAAAACTACAGTTACTTGCGACACGGTTCTCCATTGCTAATCTTTATCACATTTCATATCATATTACTCTGAATACGCTTCATAACTCCATTTTCCATGAGGTCGTACATTAGCGAAATTAAATTTTCTGCTGGCAGCATCTTATCCTGCTTAAACCAATAGCTCATTATGCCTATCATAGCTGAAAGAACAAACTCTAAGATAAAGTCAAATTCTATAGGATCTATCTTATCTTCTTGAAGAAATGCTTGCTTAATCACAGGTTTTGTTGAGTTTTTCAGTTTGCTTGCAAACGCAGGATCTCCGTTGTCACCAAGCAGGACAGAATAGTATTTGCTATTCTGCTCATAGAGTGTCATAAACATATCAAGAGGCATCCCCATATTTTGATTTGGTATGGAGATTGGAGGCAACTCGTGTATTGTCGGTATGAGGGCTTCCTCAATCTGCTCCAACACATCATATACATCAATAAAATATTCGTAGAAAGTTCCCCTGTTATAGCCTGCTTTCTGTGTGATTTCCTTTACCGTTATTTTCTCAATTCTTTTTTCACAATATAAAGACCAGAATGCATCAATTAAGTTCTGCTTGGTCTGTGCGGTTACTTCTGGCTGCTTTTTCATTTTGACACTCCCATTCTTCTCTCTTCACTAACCTCAAAATCCAACATTTAGTACCTAATTGTTGGTTGATTGGTCACTAAAACGCATTTATACTGTAAATATACAACAAGTTGTCGGATAATACAAGGGGGATTAATACTATGATTACAATACTTTGTTCAGGCTCAAGAGGAGATTTCCAACCATATATAGCTCTGGCACAGGAGCTTAAGAAATTTGGAAAAGATGTACGTATTACTGGTATGAGAGAGTTTGAAGACTTTGTTAGAGGCTATGGTATAGATTTTTATCCAATACAGGCAGATTTTAAATCTCTGAATGTTGATGAGAACATGCTTAAGGAAGCTCAGACAGCAGATAATCCATTAAAGATGCTTCTAACTTTCAATAAAATGAAAAAATACGGTTTAAGCTTAGCCAATGAATTCTATGCTGCCTGCGAAGGAAGCGAATTAATTATCTATCATCCTGGCTGCACCATAGGCTATTTTGCAGCTGAAAGACTTAGTATACCTGCTGTTTTGGCTTCTCCATTTCCGATGCACAAAACAAAGGAGCAGACCTCTGTAATTCAGTATGGAAGAGTTAAATCCACTCCCGCTAAAAATATAATTAGCTATCATCTGCTTCAAGGCATGCTGTGGCTGGCATCAAATAATTCAGTGAAATATCTTTGGAAGAAAGAATTCGGCGGACTTCCAAAGAACTTTGGCAAGCCTTATGAACGTCATACAGACAAAAAACATCCTGCTGTTATATCCTGCAGCAACTATGTTTTCAAAAGACCTAAAGACTGGAATGAAAACATACACCAGTATGGGTACTGGTTTGTAACGGAGTCAGCTGAATATATTCCATCAAAGGAGCTGGCTGATTTTCTAAGTGACGGTGAAAAGCCAGTTTACATTGGCTTTGGAAGTGTATTTCATGAGGATCAGAAAGAAACCCTATCGAGACTGATTATAGATGCTCTTTCAAAAGCTAACAGACGTGGAATCATCTGTGGAATGGGCAAGCTCGACAATCTTCCTGACAGTATATTTGCCATAGACAGCATACCTCACTCCTGGCTTTTTGAGAGAGTTGCCGCAGTATGCCATCATGGCGGGGCAGGAACTACCTCCGCAGGCTTTGCAGCTGGTGTGCCAAGCGTTATTATACCTTTTGCCAACGACCAGCATGCTTGGGCTCATAGGGCTTATGATCTTGGAGTTGGTTCAAAGCCTATTCCTGCAAAGAAGTTAACTTCGGATAATCTCGCTGAAGCTATTAAATATGCCCTTCAGAATGAAATTGTTCAGAATGCAAAGAAGCTGGCAATAAACATATCTACTGAAAATGGTGCCAGAGAATGTGCAAAAGTTATTGTAGACAGTCTAAGGAGGTAATTTTATGAAAAGGCTTGATAAATGGCAGAAGTCTTTCTTTACAATGTATATAGGCCAAGCATTTTCACTTTTAAGCTCCAGTGCTGTTCAGTTTTCAATCATCTGGTGGATTACTGTACAAACAGGCTCTGCCATGGCCCTTACAGCTGCAAGCGTAGTGGGACTCTTGCCTCAGGCATTAATTGGACCCTTTGCAGGAGTTTTGATAGACAGATACAACCGTAAAACCATAATGATAATTGCCGACAGCACCGTTGCAATTTCCAGCCTTGTGCTAGGTCTATCCTTCTTTTTCACTACACCATCTTTGATATTCATTTACTTCATTTTGTTTATCAGAGCACTAGGAGAAACCTTTCACAAGCCAGCAATGCAGGCAGCTATTCCTCAGCTTGTGCCCGAGAACCAGCTTACGAAAGCTGGAGGTCTTGGACAAATGGTTCAGTCAGCCTGTTCTATGGTTGGACCTATGCTTGGCGCCTTTTTAATGAGCATCACGACTCTTCAGTATGCAATGGTTGTTGACGTATTTGGAGCTGTCTTAGCTGTGCTGACACTTTCTTCAGTTAAAATAGCTAAGCATACTGTGGCTTCAGCCAAGTTAAACGTTATAGCTGATATGAAGGAAGGTATAAAATCCATAAGAACAAATAAAGCCCTCATGAAGGTATCTATTCCAATACTTCTTTCGACTATTGTGTTTGTACCTATGGGCACCCTATTACCCTTAATTGTAAAAGAATATTTCCATGGTACTGCCTGGCACAACGGAATTGTGCAAACTCTCTTTTCTAGCGGTATGCTTATAGCTGCTATGGTCATAAGTATAACAGGAGGTATAAGAAAGCAATTTCTTTTGATTTCAGCGGGGATATTTATATTAGGAGTTTGCTCCATAGTTGGAGGATTGCTTCCTTCCAGCGCCTTCTGGGTATTCTGCATCGTTGTTTTCATAATGGGTACAACGGGCATGTTCTCTAACATCCCTTTCACCGCTTATATACAGAAGACAATACCCCAAGAAAACTTAGGGAAAGTTATTTCTCTTGTAACCAGCGTGATGAGCCTTGCAGCTCCAGTAGGAATGTTTATGGCAGGACCTGTATCTAGTTTATTAGGCATAAGCCGTTGGATGATAATTGCAGGGATACTGATGCTTATCGTTGGAGCCCTCTGTTATATACTCACAAGAGAATATGATGAAATAGCTTTTAATGAGGTGATTTTAAGTGAATAAAATTTTCAAAAGGCTTCTGTTGATGTTATCGCTTCTTTTGTCCCCTCTGGCAACCTTAGCTGTATTGGGTGCAGCCTATATTGCTTTTAGAATGATTGGGGGCTTGGAGTTCTCAACAGCTGTCAGCTCCTTCAAAGCGATTATTTACAATCTTAAACCTTACTTC
>JARBUB010000265.1 GCA_029239905.1 Clostridia bacterium | reverse complement strand
TGGAGCTGGAGTTGTGCCTGTAGCTGCAGCAACTACATCTACTCCTTTTGAACCTCCTATAGCTACATCAGAAGCATATACGGCTGATGACATAGCAAGTGATGCTGCAACTGTCATTGCTAGAAGCTTTTTCATTTTGTATCCCCCTTAAAAAATTTTGGCTAAGCTTGTGATAAATTTGACTAACTAGTGCGCAGGTTTCCAAAAGTATCCCTATATGGTTACACTTTGTGATTAAATTGACTAATTACCATGCAAATAATACAAGCTTGCAATAAAATGAGTAAGCTTAAATTGTATTCGACAATATACGACATATCCCTCTATATTGATCAAGAAAATTGCCATGTAAATGTTGGTAAATCTGGATTTTTAGAGTTTTTAATCTATGAGTTATGTAAACAAAAATTCGATATAGCAAAACCTGGAATTTTAGGCTATTTAATTTACAATATCCTTCCATTGTGTTATATTCAAAAAAAAGAACAGAGGTGTAAAAATGTCACATATAGCGGCAAAGTCAGCTTATAAGAATTTAGAGGAGCGGATAAATAGATTTCCTCAAGGAGCGCCGCCCTCAGAAAGTCTTTACAAGATATTAAGTGTATTATTCAGTGAGAAAGAAGCGGCTTTGGTAGCACAGCTTCCTATTAAGCCGTTCACTGTCAAAACCGCCAGCAAGGTGTGGAATATAGGCGAAATAGAAGCCCACAAGATTCTGGATGAATTGGCTGGAAGAGCAATATTATTAGATGTGGACAACAAGGGAGTTCAGCAGTATATGCTTCCACCGCCTATGGCAGGTTTTTTTGAATTTTCAATGATGAGGACAAGAAATGACATAGATCAAAAGCTTTTGGCTGAGCTATTTCACCAATACATGAATGTAGAAGAGGATTTTATTAAGGAGCTTTTTCTTTCTGCTGAAACGCGCATGGGCAGAGTTTTTGTCCAGGAAGCAGTTCTTACAAATAATGATGAGGTGCAGATACTAGATTTTGAAAGAGCTAGCCATATTATCAAAACAGCAGAACATATAGGCATAAGCATGTGTTACTGCAGACATAAGATGGATCATATGAGTAGGGCCTGTGATGCGCCATCAGATATATGCATGACTTTTGGCAATACAGCAGCCTCTCTTATAAAACATAATTATGCAAGAAAAGCAGATGCATCCGAAACCATGGAGCTTTTGCACCTTGCCTATGAGAATAATTTAGTACAGTGCGGCGAAAATGTCAGACAGGGAGTTTCCTTCATATGCAATTGCTGTGGTTGCTGCTGCGAGGGATTGATAGCAGCTCGTAAGTTTGGAAATTTGCACCCAGTGCAGACTACTGCTTTTTTACCAAAAATAAATAATGACAGTTGTACAAGATGCGGTTTGTGTATTAAGGCATGTCCAATCGGAGCTATTGAAGCGACAGAGAGCCAGGATCAGTGGGGAAATAAATATAAGGAAATTAAAATAAATGAAGAGGTTTGTTTGGGCTGTGGGGTTTGCGTTAGATCATGCTTCAAACAAAGTATAAAGTTACAGCAAAGGCAGGAAAAAATCATTACTCCGGTGAATTCTGTACATAGAGTAGTTCAGATGGCTATAGAAAAAGGACAGCTTCAGGATTTGATTTTCGATAACAAAGCCCTAGGCAGTCATAGAGCCATGGCCGCTATCTTAGGAGCTATATTAAAGATGACACCTGTGAAGCAGGCAATGGCCAGCAAACAGATGAAATCTGTATTCCTAGATAATTTGATAAGTAAAGCTACGAAGTAAAGAATGTGCCACTAGATAAGGAAAGATTCTTCAATGTGTTCAGTAGACCAAACTTTCGGCGGTAACAGATAAGGAAACTAACTAAGTACCAGAAACGCTTTACATAAGGAATAACTTTCTGCAGTAAGGCTTCATAGACCCATAAGGAATACCTCTGAAGAAACTTGCTTTGCCCTTCTCCAGAGTTACAGCTACAAAGCAAGGTTTCTGTTGCTGCTGAAGCTGACGTAAGAAAATTCGTTCCTTATGTAAAGAATATATAGCTAGATTATAAAATTAACTTCATTATATATAACTTAAAAAATATACAACTAATAAGAGGGGGTATGAAAATGAATTCAAGAGCACTAATCGACATACTAATATCCGAAGTAAAACCAGCCTTTGGCTGTACTGAGCCCGGGGCGGTAGCTTTGGCTGCAACCCGGGCTAGGGAGATTCTTGATGAAACAGTTGAATTTTGTGAGATTTTTGTGAGTCCAAATATCTATAAGAATGGTATGGGCGTAGGTATACCTGGTACGAATCAGGTAGGACTTTTAGCTGCAGCCTGCATGGGAATAGCGGGAGGAGCGTCTGAGCTTGGATTAAGTGCCTTGGAAAGCGTAAATAAAAGCAACTTAGAGGAGGCCTTAGGGCTTGCCGAAAGCGGCAATGTAAGAATTCGTGTATATGATACTACAGATAAGATATATATAGAAGTTGGTATGCGGGGTCGATCAAATACTGCTAAGGTAATAATAAATGGAAGACATGATCAATTTGTACATATATCAAGAAATGAAGAAGTATTTCTCCATGTTGATTTAGACTATGGCATTAGTACTGTCAGCCACTCTATTTTAACTGAGATGACCATTAAGGATATGATACAGGAAGTGGAGAAGTTGAACTATAAGGATATAAGCTTTTTGCTTGAGGGTTTGCTTATGAATAAGCGGATTTGTTTGGAAGGGCTCAAAAACAGAATTGGTGCAGGTGTAGGTTATTCTATGCAAATGGCTTTAGAAGATGGAATCATTGGAGATGATGTAATCAATAGAGCAGTCATTATGACTGCAGCAGCCTCAGATGCAAGAATGTCAGGGGCGAAGTTTCCTGTTATGAGTTCCAACGGCAGCGGAAATCACGGTTTGACAGCCATCCTGCCAATAGCAGCCTATGATGAGAAATTCCCTCAAAGTGATGAGAGGTTGGCAAGAGCACTTGCCATAAGCCACTTGGTTACTGCTTACATAAAAAATTATACAGGCAGGCTGTCAGCAGTATGCGGATGTGGAGTTGCCGCATCTACCGGAGCATCTGCTGGGGTGGCTTGGCTCATGGACTTGAACTATAAGCAGATAGAGGGAGCAATACTTAATATGATCGGAAATCTCAGTGGCATGATATGTGATGGAGCCAAAGCAGGCTGCGCCTATAAGCTGGCCAGCGCTGCGGGAGCCGCCATACAGAGCGCGCTGTTTGTGAAGTACGGCTCAATAATCCCAAATCTAAATGGTATCGTGGGCAGCACGGTGGAGGAAAGCATCCAGAACCTTGGAATTGTCAGCGACAAGGGAATGACTATAACAGATAGGGTCATAGTAGAGGTTATGGATTCGACTCATTGTAAAATGATGAATTAATATACATTCGTATTTTTGTAATAAATATTCTCTCGCCATAATAATATTAATATAGCTTGTATATTATAAAGGGGGAGATAACTATTGAAAAGATTTATATCTATTGTTATTGTGGTTGTAATACTTTTAACCTTAAACATTTACTCTATTGGTGCCGAGGCAATAAGTCAAAAAGCGGGGCTTAAAGCTAGGAGTCATATGGAATTCTTAGCAGAAGAAATAGGTCCTAGGGTAGCGGGCACGGAGAATGAGGCAAAAGCTGGTGAATACATAATCAGCACCTTCAAAACACTTGGATATGATGTGCAAATTCAACCCCTTAAGTATTCTGTTAAAAGAAATGGTGAAGCAGAAGTCATTAGCTCTGCTAATATTATTGCTGTAAAGCCAGGCATATCAAAGCAAGAGATAATTGTAGGGGCACATTATGATTCTGTTGACGCAGGAAAAGGCGCAGACGACAATGCATCGGGTGTTGGCGT
>JARBUB010000036.1 GCA_029239905.1 Clostridia bacterium | reverse complement strand
CCATCCTCAAAACCGGAAAGGCTAAAGCGATGCGATTCTCCACACTGGAGGCTATTTGCAAGGCGCTTAATTGTCAGCCTGGAGACATCCTTGAATTTAAGGAAGAAGATTAAGAATAGGAGGCAGTTAAATGGATGGGCATTTTTTGAGTGATAATGGCTCCTCGAGTAAACTAAAACCGCCTTTCTCAGCAAGTGGAACAGCATCTGCTGATGCTAGACCTTTAGAAGCTGCAGAGAGCGTAGCTAAAGCATATCAACCCAAAGAGCCTTTTGTTGTGGACAGGAATGACACTATTTTCGCACTTTTTGCTTTTATCTTGGGCTTTTTCTATGCTCGGTGGGTAATGTTCTCGTGGCAGGGTTGGGGCGTTACAGTGTTTACCATCGGCTATTGTTCTGCAATTACGATATATCTTTTGAAAAAAGGGGTGAATATTCCCCGTGAAGGATGGCTCTGGCTTTCAACAGTAGTGTTGATTGGAATTAGCTATTCACTGTATGAAAATAACGGTTTAGAGCCGTGGCGCAGTCTGTTTTTACTCTGTGCAGCTCTTTACTTTGTACTCAGCGCTACGGGGCAGTTAATACTTGGCAATACCAATAATTGGATTCTGTTGGATGGCATTAACGGCATGTTTGTCATTCCGTTTAAGAACTTTGGCAGCCAGTATAAAAGTCTATCCTTAGCTAAGCATAAAAGAAGCGGTACTGGAAGGCATATTCTATCAATAGCCTTAGGCTTGCTATTGGCGTTATTGGTTGCAGCTATGATTTTGCCATTGTTGATGAGAGCAGATAGCGGCGGCTTCTCCAGAATTGCAAATGGGGTGTATGAATATTTCCGATGGGTGCAAAATCAGTTTATGGATTTTATCTTTAACGGCATTCTTGCGATTCCAATCGCTGCTTATCTATTTGGATTGGTGGCGGGCTGTGCGCATAACAGAGGCTGCAAGGCCTTCAAACGAGAAAGCATTCAATACACCATTGAATCAGTACGAGTACTCGCATCAGTCACTGTGTATACTTTGCTTGCTTTGATTTGTTTGCTGTATGTAGTATTTATCGGCAGCCAATTGCCTTACTTTTTCTCCGCATTCGCTGGACAGAGACCAGAGGGATGGCAGATTTATTCCGAATATGCCCGCAATGGATTTTTTGAACTATGCCAGATTGCTGCCATAAACCTATCGCTACTACTCGCGGCAAATCTTCTCTGTAAAAAACCTCAAGGAAAGAATGCTGCAATAAAAATACTTAATGCTTTGCTTTCTCTCTTGACCTTGCTGCTTATTGCTACTGCATTCAGCAAAATGGCGCTTTATATCGGCGCATACGGGCTTTCCATCCGAAGGCTGCTGCCGTGCTTGTTTATGGTATTTCTTACTGTTGTTTTCGTCGGTATAATTGTGTTGCAGAAACGGAAGTTCTCAATTGTTCGGCTTGCAGTTATTACAGGAACCTTGATGATTTGTGTGCTTTGTCTGCTTAACCCGGATGGCCTTGTTGCCCGCTATAATGCGGACCGTTATCTCTCAGGAACGCTTGATAACTTTGATGTACAGATACTATATCAATCAGGCTTGGCAGGTATTGATCCTGCACTTAAAGTTTATACTCAGACCAAAGATAAGGGACTGAAAGCAGAACTGAAAGCATATATTTATGCTCAGCAACAAGAGAGTGTCAAGTCATTGGGAAAAGCACGAGACAGTTTGCAGAACATGCGTATTCGGCAAGAAATTGCAGAGTTTACAGGGTATATGACACCTTGATAATCCCCTTCAAGGTTCTCATTAGGATAACGGCGTCCCTCCCCTCCACCAAAAAAGAATATAAGTTTACATAGGAAATGCTGTGAGGAATCACAGCGTTTTGTATTTTGAAAATAAGTGTGAAATTACGTTCCTTGCAGCATTTTTTTAGTTTTGAAGCAAGTTAGAAATAAAAGCTAAATCTTCTTCATCAATAATCTCATACCATACACCATTACTTTTCTCAGAATGAGTCTTTAAAGTATAGAATTCAAATTCTAATGAGTCTAGTTTTTTTTGCTTTTTAAAATACTTCAATATAAAAAATATATCCATATCAGAATCGGCATTCTTAGAGATTAGTAATATAACCTTAGGCAAACTAATAATATTATTAGGATTTAAAACACTTAAAGCAAAAGACAATAGAACCTCCTGTTGTCTTTTTATTCTGCCAAAATCACCCTCACTATCGTCTCTAAATCTTACATATGCTAGTAGGTCTTCGCCCATTAAAGTGTTCTGGCCTTTTTTTGCATAGATATAATCTTTTTCACCATCTCTTCTGAAATCTTTTTTTGCATTTATTTTTATTCCACCCAAAGTATCTACAATTTTTTTAAAACCTTCAAAATTTACATGTATATATCTAACATTTTCGATTTTAAACAAATTTTCTAATATGCTTACTTGAAGCTTGGAGCCACCATAGGCATAAGCAGAGTTAATTTTTGATATGCCTTTACCTGAAATTGATATTTTACTATCTCTAGGTACCGATACTACAATAACTTTGTTTTCTTTAGGTCTATATTTTAATATGATTATTACATCACTTCTAGATTTTTCGTTTTCCCTTTCATCGGTGCCTAATATTGCTAATAAAAGATCCTCATTATTATTGGTATTGTCGACTTCATTATATATGAGTGATTTATAGTATGGTTGAGGTAGCGTGAAATGAGCATCTGGTACTGGATTATTAAAACTAGTATATAAAACTAGAGAAAATAAAGACAAAATAACAATGAAAGTTATAATAATCACAGGTATGCTTCTCATAATCAATACCTCCTAAAAATATATTAAACTGCTAAGTGAATTTTATATTATATTATATTAATGTTAACTTAGTAAGGGACCAAGATTATTTACTTGCATATTATGTGAGGGAAGGTGTCTTCCTCTAATAAGAAAAAAAATAATTATAATGACTTTGCTAATGAATTGAACGAAATAAATGCATATTGGATACTTGGTGTTAGTGATTGACCTTCTCCCTAAAAATGCAGACCACTCTTAAAGAGAAAAATGACAATTAAAAGAGTAAGGGAGTGGACAAATATGAATAAATCTAGAATGGGACCAAGGTGAGCTACAGTCATAAAAGTACAACAATAGAATATATTTGTCCTAGAGATGATTTTATGTTATCAATGGATAATCTACTAATTGGTCTAGTAGCTATCATTTTTTCTACTATTTTGATTGAAATGAGTATATGCCAGATGTACAGCTTACTTAAGCACAGTTAAGAAAGACTCTTGCTGCTATATGGAGTTTAGTATGCTGGAGACTAAAGGATTTAGAATTAAGGCAGATCATAGAGTAAATTTACTGATATCGAAGGGGTTGATTGGAAAGTGGCGTTGATAAGTCTGAAAAAGTATTTGGTGTATAAAGCACCATTAAGCAATGTAAATACAGTCTATAATAATCGATATGCTGCAAGGGACATTTCATTAGATGATTTAGAAAATGATGAATGGCTGAAGGAAGATAAAAGGTCTTTATTAAAGTTGATAGAATCAGGTCATTTAGGGGTTGTTATTTTTGATAAAGAAAAACAAACAGTTGCCGCTCGAGCGTTTATTGCTTTAAATGGTAAAAAACCAAATCATATTCCTAAAGTACCTAAAGAAGTAGCTTGGCTTCACTATGCGGCAGTAAAAAAAGAGTGTCGAGGTCAAGGATTACAAAATGTCATGACAGTGTTCTTAATACAATTTATACGCAAATTAAACAGCAAATTAGATATATATATTGATACTGGTGAAGATAATATGCCATCAAGAATCAATCAAAACAAACTCGGACTAATTGAAAATGGTGTATATACAGTTTTGAAAATAGGAACTCAAAGATTACCTTTTGGGTATATTCAATTTGGATTTTGGAATAAAAAAAGGAAACATCCTGCATTATTTAGATGAAAGGAGTTCTTCATATTAGGTGGTTTCATTCATAAAGGATGAAGCTGCTTTTTTATTTCCGTTTTAGATTTCCAACTTAAAAAAATTATTATACAATCACAAATTCATGCTAAAAGAATAACATAAAGTAGAGTAATAAATAGTATATATGCGCCATAACTGTTATTGGACTTTTGGGAGAGGGTCAATAATAGAAAGTTGAAGAATTATGAAAAGGTGAATAAGATGGAGATAAGAAATTTCTTGAATATTTTATCAAAAAGACTATGGCTGGTAATTTTAGTACCTTTTTTAGCAGCCGCCGTTACTGGAGTAATAAATTTTTATGTACTTGAACCAGTCTATGAATCCAGTATTACTTTGTATGTCATGAATAAAGACCTTGATTCGAAGATGAGGCTGGCATACGATGACATTCTTGCAACCCAGCAGTTAATGAAGGATTGTCGAGAGCTTATAAAAAGCAAATCAATCACAAGGGCTGTTATTGAACAGTTAAGCATAGAGGACTTAACCAATGAAGGCCTTGCAAAGAAAATAACAGTGTCTTTTAAAAATGATACAAGAATGCTGGAAATAAAGGTAAGAGATACAAGCAAAGTGAGAGCCATGTTCATTGTTAATGCGATTAACGACACTTTCCAAACACGTGCTAAGTCCTTGATGCAGCTTGAAACATTGGATGTGGTAGATGAAGCGGAGATACCTGATAAACCTTTTTCACCAAAGCCTATAAGGAACATATTTATAGTATTCTTCACAGCTCTATTTCTAGTAATAAGTGTTGCATACATTATAGAATATTTTGATGATACGTTAAAGAATTTAGAGGATGTTGAAAAACTATTAGGTATGAGTGTGGTAGGCATTATACCACATTTGGATCTGGAATAGGGGGGAGCAGATATGACATCATCAAGCAAAAAAGCGTTAGAAAAGCTCAACAATCCTGCAGAAGAGGCATATAAAGTATTAAGGACAAACCTGAACTTTTACGGGCTGAATCATGCCCTCAAAACAATTACAGTTACCAGTTATAGACCTAACGAAGGAAAAACAACTACATGCATCAACCTCTCAATTTCCATTGCAGAATCCGGGAGGAAGGCTCTTTATGTAGATGCTGACCTGCGAAAGCCAATGCTGATGAAAGATCTCGGAAGCAACGATTTTGAAGGATTATCTAATTATCTATCCGGACATACAGACATTGAGGAAATTATTCATAGTACCGATATTGATGGTTTTTTTTATATTCCCTGCGGTGTGAAACCGTTTAATCCAACTGAGCTTTTGAATTCGGAAAGGTTTGATGATTTTTTAATATTTGTTCAGCAGCATTTTGACATGATTATAATTGATACTCCTCCTCTGGGAAGTGTAATTGATAGCTCAATTATAGCAGCCAAAACCGATGGAACATTAATCGTGATAAAGCCGAACACAGTAAAATACAAGAATGCGTTGATGTTAAAAGAACAGTTGGAAAAATCAAATGCCAGGATTCTTGGCGTAGTGCTGAATGGAGTGAAAAATAGAGACTACAAGGGTTATTACAATAGCTATGATTACTATGGGAGTAAAAGAAAGTATGCTAAAGGATGGTTAAAAAATCTAATACGCAGTAAGAGGTAAAAAAACATGATAGATATTCACAGTCACATTGTTTTCAATGTAGATGATGGTCCGTCCACCATTAAGGAGTCAATAAGAATGGTATTGGAAGCAGAGAGGCTTGGTGTAAAAGAGATTATTGCCACTCCACATTATAACGATTTACTGTTTCAAACAAATAAGATAGTTGAAAACTTTTTAATCCTTTCATCCAGAATAGTCGGCTGTGATGTTAATTTGCATATAGGATATGAAGTTTTAATTAATCCTTCTATGATAGAAAAAGTAAAGGAATTAAAGGCCAAATCTTTAAACAAATCAAATTGGATATTATTTGAACTACCCTTTGACCATATACCTACATTTTGCAGTCAATTACTTTATCAGTTTCATGTGGAAAAAATGATACCCATACTTGCTCATCCAGAAAGAAACAGAGCTTTTTTAAGAGATTTTAATTCTTTTATCAGTTTTATAGAAAATGGATGCTTTGTGCAAATTGATGCAGGGAGTATAGTTGGTGCCCATGGAAATCAAGTGAAAAACTTTGCAAAGAAAGTAATAAAGCTTAACTTGGCACAATTTGTTGCCTCAGATGCTCATTGTACAGAGCATTATACAAATTGGTATCTGCCAGCGTACAACCAAGTCAAACGTTGGGTTGGTGAAGAATATACAAATCAACTTTTTTATGAAAATGCTAAAAAAATTATATACGGTAATTGAAAGGTATAGCCTGACAGAAGTGCCATAAACTTAAACCTCATAAAGATGAATGACAATAATGCAATCCAATATCAACAAGATAATAGGTCAAATTCTCAGGATGTTAGCTAAACTAGGGATTGCAGGACATGGCAGATAGGTAGTAGAGAGAATAATCAATATAAAAAAAAAGGATTGATATCTTTATGCGGGATTTAGGAGATGACGGCAGGTGGTATGCTCTTTTTGTACTGACAGGGGAAGAAGATCATGTAAAGGAGCGGCTGGAATACAGGTTTAAAAATTCAAAATTAAGGTTTATTGTGCCAAAGAGAAAGTTAATGGAAAGGAAGGATGGCAAGTGGGAAGAAAAGATCAGGACTATTTTACCGGGTTATATTTTAGTGAATGGTTATATCGGCGTGGAAGAGTATTACTTATTGATGGGAACCCCAGGTTTGCTCAATGTATTAAAGGATGCCTACGAACCGCTTGAAATTCCGGAGAAGGATATTGAAGTTTTAAAAAAGCTGATTTGTAATGGTGAAGTTATTGAACATTCCAGTGTTTTAGTAGAGTCCGGAAAAGTCGTTGTAGTCGATGGACCACTTCTTGGATTAGAAGGGTTGATACAGTCCATTGACAAAAGAAAAGGCAGGGCAAAGGTACGATTAAATTTTGCCTGTGAACCTCGACTAGTTGATTTAAGTATTTTTATTATACAATCGGTTTAAATGAATCTGGAGCTATAGCTTGGTGTTTCGACCCGGGTTGAGAGTGAGGAGGACATATTGGTAAGGCTAGTAAGGAGGCTTGTATAGCGTCCTAAAAAAAGCATGGGCTTATTTATGAGAATTTAGTCCATGAATGAAAGTTTGTGTAATATAGTCTCTATAAAAACATGAAATAATCCGTATTAGGTTAAATATATAAAACCGGAAGTTGGTGGGATGCATATGCTACAGATGAAGGAAAATAAAAAAATATGTGTAATAGGCGGGGGAAGCTGGGGTGAAAATCATATAAAAGCATTATGTAGGATGGGGAATCTGGGGGGAATCGTAGAGAACGACCTACAGCGCCTAAATGAATTGCTGGAAAAGTATAAGCCTGTGCAGGGATACAGCAGTATAGAAGCTGCTTTGGAATGCGGATATGATGGATATATTGTCGCAACACCTGCAGAAACCCATTTCCAAATCGGAAGCTTTCTTCTTAAGGAAAAACAAAATGTGCTTATAGAAAAACCCCTGTCCTTATGTTCCATGGATTCATTAAATCTTGTAAGGCTGTCAGAGGAACATGGGTCCAGGCTTATGGTAGGACACCTGCTGTTATTTCATCCTGCCATTATTAAGATAAAGGAGCTCATTGACGAGGGGAAAATCGGAGAAATAAGGTATATTTACTCCAATCGTCTCAATCTAGGGAGAGTGCGTAGGTCGGAGAATGTACTCTGGTCTTTGGCGCCCCATGATATATCAATATTCAATTATTTAAGTGGAAAACTGCCTGATATAATAAAAGCCTCTGGAGGGTGCTATCTCCAAAAGGGCATAGATGATATGGTTATTGCAAGCTATAATTATCCGGGCAATGTCAGTGCACATATTTTTGTATCATGGCTGCACCCCTTTAAGGAGCATAGGCTGGTAGTTGTAGGCAGCAAAGCCATGCTTGTCTTTGAAGACTCATCACCTGAAAAGAATATTCTCTTTTATGATTCAGGATTTGATTTGATAGATGGAAAACCTGTCAAACGGGAAAAGTCTACAGAAATAATTAATTATGAAGCATCAAGTCCATTGGATAATGAGCTGAATTATTTCATTGGCCATCTTGATTCCGAAATAACCGTTGCAGATGGGAAAAGCGGGCATGAAGTTGTTAAAATTCTTGAAAAATCCGATGAGTGCATGCAGACATGTAGTAAATGAATAAGAATAGGGGGAAGTAAATTGCCGGATACAAGATATTATGTTCATGAGAGTTCTTATATAGATGAGGATGTTTTAATTGGAGAAGGCACCAGTATATGGCACTTTTCTCACGTCCAAAAAGGAGTGAGGATTGGGCAAAACTGCACAATAGGACAGAACGTGAATATAGCGAACAATGTACTTATCGGTAATCACGTGAAAATCCAAAACAATGTCTCAGTATATGAAGGTGTGGAATTGGAGGACTACGTTTTTTGCGGACCTTCCATGGTGTTTACAAACATTAAAAGCCCTCGATGCAAATATCCGCAGAGGGGAGGCGCATACTACGTAAAGACCTTGGTAAAGGAAGGAGCGTCGATTGGTGCCAATGCAACAATTGTTTGCGGTCATACTATTGGTCGTAATGCCTTCATTGCTGCAGGTGCCGTTGTTGCCTCTGATGTACCGGATTATGCCTTGATGGTTGGTGTCCCGGCAAAGAGAATTGGCTGGGTTTGCGAATGTGGCGAACAGCTTAAACAAGGAATGATCTGTAAAAGGTGCGGAAGGAATTACAAAGAGGAAAATGGAGTATTGAGTGAGGTGAGCAAGGTTGATTGAGTTTATCAATCTGAAGGAGCAGTACCGCTGTTTACAGAATGAAATTGACAGTAATATTCAAGCAGTATTACAACATGGCAAGTATATTCTTGGCCCGGAAGTAAAGGAGCTTGAACAACAGCTTGCAGAGTATACAGGTGTAAAGCATGCAATCTCCTGCGCTAATGGCACGGATGCTCTGCTAATGCCTCTAATGGCTTGGGGAGTGGGCAGCGGCGACGCTGTTTTTACTACACCCTTCACATTTGTAGCAACAGCTGAGGTCATAAGCTTGCTTGGTGCAACACCTGTATTTGTTGATATAGATCCTGAAACCTATAATATTGATGTGAAGAAGCTTGAACAATCAGTTAAAAGGGTAATCAATGAAAGAAAGCTCAATCCTAAGGCCATCATTCCGGTTGATCTGTTCGGATTGCCAGCTGATTACGATGCTATTATGCAAGTAGCCCGGAAATACGGTCTAAAGGTCTTGGAAGATGCTGCGCAGTCCTTTGGAAGCGTATATAAGCAGAAAAAGGCAGGAAGCTTGGCTGATGCTGCTGCAACCTCATTTTTCCCTGCCAAGCCCTTAGGGTGCTATGGTGATGGAGGAGCTGTTTTTACGGATGAGGATGAACTGGCTGAAAAGCTTTTTTCTATCAGGGTACATGGACAGGGACAGGATAAGTATGAAAATGTAAGGATAGGCATAAATGGAAGGCTTGACACCATTCAAGCGGCAATACTCCTTGTAAAGCTTAAGGTTTTTGATGAAGAATTGCGTGCAAGAAACCAGATTGCACTAAAATATACACTTGGACTTAAAAACGTGTTAAAAACGCCCTCTATTCCAGATGGATTGGTTTCAAGCTGGGCACAGTATTCAATACTAGCAGAGGAGCCTGAGAAGAGAGAACTGATTCGGGAGACTCTTAAAAAAGCAGGCATACCGACTGCAATATATTATCCAGTGCCTTTGCATTTGCAGCAGGTATTTCACAAATTAGGCTATAAAGAAGGAGATTTCCCAATATCAGAAGATGTTAGCAGAAGAATTTTCAGTCTTCCCATGCATCCATATTTGAAGGATGAAACAATAGAGGAAATTATTAAGGTTATACAGTGCTGATATTCACAGCCTTAACTTACAAACCAACCTAATGTGGTTCTCATACAAACCAATAGGTTGGTTTCTTATAATGCATAGGAAAGTATAAATCTACCTTAAACAAAGTTTCCGTAATGCATTTCATAAAAGGCTTCATTAATTTCTAATATTTTATTATAGAAGCCTTTTTTACATTATTAACAAACAAGTAGGTGGATGCGTTATGACAATAAAAGAAGATTTAGTAAAGAAAATTTATGATAAGACTGCAGTTGTGGCAGTCGTTGGACTTGGATATGTAGGTCTTCCCTTGGCAGTGGAAAAAGCGAAAGCCGGGTACAAAACCATTGGCTTTGATATACAGCAAACTAAAATTGAAATGGTTAACAAGGGAGTTAATTATATTGGCGACATTCTTGAAAATGAACTAACTGATTTAGTAAATCGGGGCTTACTAAAAGCAACTTCTGACTATAGTTTCATCAAAGAAGTGGACTGTGTAGCAATATGCGTACCCACACCCCTTGATGAGCACTATCAGCCTGATATTTCATACGTGGTAAACTCGACAAGAGAAATCTCTAAGTACCTTCATAAGGGTATGCTGGTAGTTTTGGAGAGTACGACTTATCCTGGTACAACTGAAGATGTTGTTAAGCCGATTCTGGAAGAAACCGGCTTGATATGCGGAAGGGATTTTTTTCTTGCATTCTCACCTGAAAGGGTAGACCCGGGAAATAAGGAATTCAAGACAAAAAACACACCTAAGGTGATAGGCGGAATAACAAATGACTGTACCGAGGTTGCTGCTGACTTGTATCGCAATATACTGGAAGGAGAAGTATATGAAGTATCAAATCCAGCGGTTGCGGAAATGGAAAAAATCCTTGAAAACACCTACAGGAACATCAATATAGCATTGGCAAACGAAATGGCTATACTCTGTGACAAAATGGGCATAAACGTTTGGGAAGTAATTGATGCAGCTAAGACTAAACCATATGGATTCGCAGCATTTTATCCAGGGCCTGGAATTGGAGGACACTGCATTCCTATTGATCCATTTTACTTAACCTGGAAAGCCAGAGAGTATGATTACCATACCAAGCTTATTGAGACTGCAGGTGAGATCAATATCTATATGCCAAGGTTTGTAGTTGAAAGGTCTATTCGAATCCTTAATAATCAAGGAATACCTCTAAAAGGAGCTAAGATCTTATTGCTTGGGGTAGCATATAAACAGGATATTGACGATTATAGGGAAAGCCCGGTATTAAAGGTAATAGAAAATCTTGAGAAACTAGGAGCAACTGTAAAATACAACGATCCATATATTCCTGAATTTAGGTATAAGGACAAAGAGTACAAGAGTGTGGAATTGACCGATGCGGTGTTAAAAGAATCAGATTTGGTTGTAATTACAACGATGCACAGCGGTTATAACTATGATTTTATTCATGTTAATTCAAAAAGGATATTTGACACTAAGAATGCTACAAAGAATTTGGCGGACAGAAAAAATATTGAACTGCTATGAATAGATGGTGAGTGTAATGACTGATAAGGAGAAATATAGAAGATATTGCAGCTTAGAGGCTTCCATCCCGATTTTTTCCAAGGACTGGTGGTTGGATGCAGTCTGTGGAGAGGATAACTGGAATGTTGCATTAATAAAGAATAACGGAGAAATCCAGGCAAGCTTTCCTTACTATGTCAAAAGGAAGTTTGGATTTAAGGCTATAACGATGCCTCAACTCACTCAAACCGCAGGTATCAGGATAAAATATCTCAAGGGCCAGAAACAGGAATCCCGACTGGCTTATGAAAAGGAAATAATTAATGAACTTGTTGATAAGCTGCCTAAAGTGCCTATGTTCAGACAAAATTTCCATTACAGCTTTACAAACTGGCAGCCTCTCTGTTGGAAGGGATTTAACCAGACAACCTGCTATACCTATATTATTGATGACCTGAGCAACTTGGAAATTGTATTTGAAGGTTTTAGCAAGACAGCAAAAAAGAATATCAGAAAAGCAGAGAAAATAGTTGAAGTGAGCAGCAATAACAGCATAGAAGAGTTTTTCTCAATAAACAAAAAGGTATATGAAAGGCAGGGTATTAGCTATCCGCATTCCTTGGATTTTTTAAAGCGCATGGATAATGCATGCATGCAAAATAACAGTAGGAAGATTTTTTATGCAAAGGATGACAAGGGTAAAATTTATTCTGCAATTTATGTAATATGGGATGCTGAAAGCGCCTATCTGCTGATGTCAGGCAGTGAACCGGATTTAAGAGTTTATAACTGTAAAACCTTGCTTGTTTGGGAAGCCATCAAATATGCAGCTACTGTGACAAAAAGGTTTGATTTTGAAGGCAGTATGATTGAACGTGTAGCGGAGTACAATAGACAGTTTGGGGCTGTTCCTAAGCCTTATTGTTATATATTCAAAGAAAATCCCATAATCTCGAAATCCTTAAATTTATATAATATATTAACCCACAAGCATTAAGAGGTAAAGTAAAATGATGATTAATGTATTTATTCAAAATAAGCAGTATAGTGACCAGATTAAATATGTATTTAATACGATATTCTTTATATTGGGAATTCATATTGTTTATAAAGATAATATAGATGAATTAAGCAGCACTGTTAATGATTTGAATATTGTGTATGGCAGTACATTTGAAATACTAGAGGCTTCTTGTGATATCAATAACCTGATTCTGATAAAGGAGTCGGGAAAGCTTTTTGGTGCCGATTACCTCAAAGCTGATTCAATTCCATCAAAGGTTTTTAAATATAAGTACAGTACCTCTGCAGAAGAAGCTGCAGATATTATATCGATTTACAACGATGGGTACTCTTTATATATCAATGCAGGTGAAGATAAAAACACCATAACAACAAACATAGATATCATATCTGATGTTTTTTTTATGCTTACACGGTATGAAGAGGTTGTGAACAAAGAACTGGTTGAAAAAGATATCCATGACAGATTCCCTGCAAAGGAATCCTTAGCTTATAAGAACGATTTCTTGCACAGACCTATCGTGAATGAACATATAGAATTGCTATGGTCTTGGATTGAGGGTTTTTCATTAGGCTGCAAGAGACAAAACTGGTGGGGAGACAAAGCCTTTGCAGTGTGCCTATCTCATGACGTAGACCATATTTTAAAAAATAGAAATCTGTTGGCTGCCTGCAGGCATACCCTTGCTATCATTATAAGATTTCACAAGTTTAAAAAGGCATATCATTATCTTAAAAACTATTTTCAAAACAGAGGAGATTATAAAAGTGACCCTTATTGGACCTTCAGCAATATATTGGCTATAGAAAAGGAATATGGACATCATTCATCCTTTTATTTTATGTCAGCCTCTGCTTCTGATCCGGATACCCGATATGATATTAATGATATAAGGATAAAGGAGCTTATATCCGAACTGGAATCATATGGATGCGAAGTAGGGTATCACGGGGGCTTACGCAGTTATAACAATAAAAAAATAATGGAGGCAGAAAAAAAGAGACTTGATGTAATCGTAAGCAATAGACCTTATGGGTGCAGACAGCACTATCTGAAGTTTCAGATACCGTTAACTTGGAGCTATCAGCAGCAATCAGGCATTTTGTATGATACAACGCTCTACTACGCAGAACAGGTCGGATTTCGATGCGGGATATGCTTTCCCTATAAACCATTTGACCTTATAGCAGGTAAAGTCTTAGATATTTGGGAGATACCATTAATCATAATGGAAGGAACTCTGCAAAGCGAGATGTACCAAAATCTGTCCCCGGAAGAGGGTCTTATGAGGATTAAAAGTATTATCGAGACAGTCAAAAGCTTTAAAGGTGTATTTTCTATTTTATGGCACAACTCTTCCTTTGATTATAACTGGGAAGGGTGGGCGTATGTATTTGAAGAGACAATGAATTATTTGGAAAAATCAAACTGCATTAGCCTGTCGGGAAGAGAAATGATTGAGTATATTGGCTCGAAATAGGAGTGATTCCATGCATAAAAGTGAGATTCAAAATGAAACAGCAACAGACAATAAAAACTATGGCATGAGTTTGCCCTCAAAAGACAACCTTTTTATCAGAATGATTCAAAGCATATTTTCATTTGAAGTACTGTTTATCCTTTTCCTATTTGCATGGGTTTTTAAAGCTGATCCTAGATTCCAATGGGTACCAATTGATATAACTGAATTGTTTTTTATATTAAGTCTATGCATTGGAATACTCGTTTTTTTAGGGAAAAAAAAGAGGTTTAACAAAAAGGCAACGATATTGGCTCTCTCTGGAGCTGCATTTGCATTTTATATTTTTATCAGCTTAAACTGGAGTGCAGGTCATATATATGCTGTGCAAAAGACCCTTCATATTTCAACACTGACCCTTTGGGCATTATTTGCCTGTGCTTTTATTATTGCATCTGATACACGACGGCTAAATCGTTTTATTAACCTCATTCTAGCTATCGCTGCTTGGATTGCTTTGGCAAGTGCATTGGAGTATGTAAAAGGCGGTGGAGGTGTAATAAATGCCTTAAATTCAAATTATTTGGCATTGGGGTATACCTTAGGGATGGGCTTAATCATTTCTATTGCATATGTATTCTTTTTTGAGCAAAGTCGATCAAGAAGGATAGCTTTATTCATAATATCCTTATTCTTTATGTTCTTATTACTTGTATTAGGTGGGAGAGGACCACTCATTGGTGTGACAATTTCCTTACTGATTCCACTTTTATATAGAGCCAAAGTTAGGTTGGAGTATAAGCTGTGGATAAAGAAATACTTTGTTTTTATTGTCATTCTTTTAATTGCGGTCTTTTCAGTAAGCATTTATCTTTACTCAAAGGATTCACCTACAGCAACCTTAGCTCGAATATTATTATTGTTTGAACCCGGAATGGGCACATCAGTCAGCACAAGGGTAGAGTATTATCTTGCTTCGTATATACTATGGCAGTTTAAGCCGTTGCTTGGACACGGAATAGGCTCTTGGCCCATACTTATTGGTTTACCGGATAGGATTTCCTATCCCCATAATATGGTTTTGGAAATTATAGTTGAATTGGGGTTAATGGGGTTAATACTGTTTGGCTTTATTTTATTTTGGGCACTGAAGGGTTTTATACATTTAAAATACAACAGAAGTATTTTTTTTACTTTCGTAATTCTTATGATGTTTATCAATGCTTTTATGGGTGCAATGTTCAGCGGTGATATGAATGACAACCGAATCATCTTTGCACTTCTTGGGTTAATGGCTTTTGATGAGGGTAAGTATGAAGTGAATAAAGGACTTAAAATAGTAAATTTGCAAAAAAGAGTGAGAAAGAATGAAAAGTAAGATAGGTGTTCTAACAACTGCACACGATGCTTTTGATGTAAGGATCTTTTACAAGGAATGCAGAAGTCTTGTTGAAGCAGGGTATGAGGTATATTTAATAGCAAATCATGATAAAGAGGAAACTGTTCATGGGGTTAGGATCATTCCGATAAACACCAGTAAAAGCAGGATGCACAGGTTTCTTGTCAAGGGTTGGACAGTTTTATGGAAGGCAATTAAGCTTAAGGCAGAGGTTTATCACTTCCATGATCCTGATTTGATTCCTTATGGATTAATATTAAAGCTTCTTGGGAAAAAAATTATTTATGATGTGCACGAAGATGTTCCGAAAGATATTTTAAGTAAAGAATGGTTAGGAAATATTAGAGTAAGAAAGGTCGTTTCATCATTATTCGGCTTATTTATAAAGTTTTCAACTCTGCTCATTGATAGAATCATTGCTGCAACCCCAAGTATTTCAAAGAGTTTTCCGGAAGCCAAAACAATTGTTTTAGGCAATGCTCCGGCTATGACACGGATAGATAAGATAAAAGGTGAAACAGTTACAAAGACCCGCATTGCCGTGGTCTATGCCGGAGCCCTTACAAAGATAAGAGGTATTAAGGAAGTAATAGAAGCAGTTGGGAGACTGGATAATATGGTGGAGCTGTGGTTGCTTGGATGGTGGGAAGACAGGTCGTATGAACAGGAATGCAAGTCATTAAGCGGCTGGAGGTATGTTAGGTATTTTGGAGTAATGACCCTGGAGAATACCTACTCAATCATGAAGCAGGCGGATATTGGGATTGTAAACGATTTTCCCGTCCCTAATTACATTGAATCACATCCTAACAAAGCTTATGAGTATTTGACCTGCCGCTTACCCATTGTTATGTCAGACTTCGCGTATTGGAAAGATATCTTCGGGGAATGTGCTGTTTTTGTTAACCCTATGGATCCAAAAGATATTGCAGAGAAAATAAAAAACCTG
>JARBUB010000264.1 GCA_029239905.1 Clostridia bacterium | reverse complement strand
ATTGGCTATTTTAACAGGGGACACTGTTCTCCTTATGGATGGAATCGAAACCATCATAGTAATAGGCACCAAAGGCTGGCCAGCCAGAGGTGTATCAGAACCAAACACAGAGGCAGTAATAAGAGGTTCTAGGGAGGGATTTACAGAAACCTTCAGATTTAATACGGCTTTGGTCAGAAGGTTTATTAGGGATCCTAAATTCAAAATAAAGCAAATGCAAATCGGCAGAAGAAGTGTTACAGATTTAGGAATTTTATATATAGATGATATTGTGAAACCTGAACTAGTGGAGGAAGTAAAAAGAAGGCTCGAAACAATAGATATCGATACAATAATGGAAAGTGGTTATATCGAGGAGCTGATAGAAGATAATCCTTACTCGCTATTTCCTCAGATAAAAGCTACAGAAAGACCGGATAAGGTTGCGGCTGCTTTGTTTGAAGGCAGAGTTGCCATATTGGTTGACAACACACCCTTTGCTTTAATTGTTCCGGCCACCTTTAATTCTTTCTTCCATGCAGCTGAGGACCATTATATCAGATGGATTCCTGCCACTGTTTTGAGATGCATGAGATTTTTTGCAGGTATTTTATCCCTTATAACCCCAGCGTTATATATAGCGGTTACCTCCTATCATCCCGGCATATTGCCTACTGAACTGGTGTTATCCATAGCTGCCTCCAGAGAGGGGGTTCCTTTCCCTGCTGTGATAGAGGCGCTTATCTTGGAGCTTACCTTTGAACTGATTCGGGAAGCCGGGGTAAGATTGCCCACGTTAATAGGAGGAGTTGTAGGCATTGTAGGCGGTCTGGTAATAGGTCAGGCAGCTGTTGAAGCGGGTATTGTAAGTCCTATAATGGTAATAATCGTAGCAGTTACGGCCATTTCCTCATTTTCAATACCAGATTATGGTTTTACAAATGCCTTTAGACTCTTTAGATTTTTATTGATATTTGCATCTGCATTCTTAGGGTTATATGGAATGGTACTTGGACTACTATTAATGCTAGGTCACTTGGTCAGACTAAAAAGCTTTGACACCCCTTATATGTCACCTTTTGTATCCGTTACTGCCAGTGACCTAAAGGATACCATGGTAAGAGTGCCAATGTTTATGATGAAGAACAGACCTGTGGGCATTGCAAATGATAAAATCAGAATGAAGAATAATAGAGATGGTATCAGACTCGGGGCCAAGACTGATGATAAAGGAAAGGGGGACAGTAAGGATGATAAAAAATAATGATCAAATTTCACCCTATCAGCTGGCCATGATCGTTATAATGACAATTATAGGCGTAAGTGTTTTTAATATTGTTCATGTAATAGCAAAGTTCGGAGGCAACAATGGCTGGATAATAGTAGCGGCACTTGGTATAGCTCATATATTTGTTGCTTTCATGCTTGTTAGACTTAGCTGCAAGTTCCCGGGAAAGACTTTTCCTGAGTACATACAAGAAATCATAGGTGTAATACCAGGGAAACTGCTGGTTTTTATCATCTGCGGATACATAACATTCAACTTATCCTATGAAGTAAGAGAATTTACAGAAGTCGCAAAAATGTTCCTACTGCCTCGTACTCCTACAGAAATTATAATGTTTGCACTAATACTTGTGGGTGTATATGTAGTAAGAGGCGGGGTAGAAAGTGTGGCCAGGTTAGTTGAGATAACATTCCCAATTTTATTCATACCCTTTTTTCTCTTGATGATTCCAGGCTTCTCAAATTTGGAATTAACAAACCTGCTTCCGATTGGCAGCGATATAGGAACAGGTTTTAGCCGGATGATTCCTCATGCGCCTCACGTATTTAGGGGTATGGAATATATACTATTTTATATAGGCTTCATGGAAAAACCTCAAAAAGCTTATAAGCCTGTGGCGTGGAGCTTGGCATTTGTTACAGCTTTTTACACATTAGTCTCCATCATTGGTTTAAGTTCCTTTGGAGTGAAATCTGCTGCCAAAGACATGTGGCCGTTGCTTCTTTATATAAGGAACATCAGTGTACCAGGGCTGTTTATTGAGAGATTAGATGGTATAGTTCTTTCCTTATGGGTAATTACTGTATTCACAACGATAATAACAGGTTTTTTCATAGTGACTTATTCATTGTCCAAAATATTAAATACAAAAGAGCAGAAGCAATATGCACTACCCTGGATGATAATTATATATTATTTGGCGCTGCAGCCAGCAAGTCTGGCGGAGCTATATAAGTGGGGAGATTGGGCATTCAAATATGTAAGCTCAATATTCATTTACGTAGTGCCTGTTGTGACCCTTTTAATTGCGGCAATAAGAAGGAAGGGGGCGAAGAAAGATGAGGACTTTTAAACTTGTTCTGACCCTGATATTGTGCACGGCATTGCTTTCTGGTTGCTGGGATAAGGTAGAAATTGAAGATAGACTATTTGTTCTTGCAATTGGGATAGACAAGATCAAGGAAGAGGAGAAGAAACAACCTACAGACAGATATTCTATTAATTTTGTATCCCCAATCGTAGCTGCGCTTAAAAAGGGAGGGGAAGGAGAAAGCTTCAGCACCTACAAAACAGTTACCTCGATATTTACCTTTGGTTTGAATCAGATGTATGAAAGAATGGACAAAAAGCTATCCTTTCATCATACAAGAATTCTGGTATTCGGTGAAGATTTGCTGAAGGATGAAAGCTTGCTTAAGGAAGTATTGGATGCAGTAGGGCGATCTCATGAATTCCATAGAAATATGTATGTTTTTGTAGTCCCTGGCAGAACGGAGGAGGTTTTCAAAATAAAACCGAAATATACAAGTCTTCTGGCTACGTATATTTCCGGAATTGCCGAAAACAACCTATATCAGAGCAGCATTTATAAAATGCCTGCTTACGAGATGTATAATAACCTGACAAATTTTGATGGAGATACTGTAATACCGAGCTTGAGGGCATCTAAAGAGGAGGCTAAGGTATCTGGTGTTGGAATAATCAAGAACTATAAATTAGCAGGATATTTGGATGACAAGGACAGTGAGACTCTAAATTGGCTCAATAACAGTGCCAATGGAGGACTTATAGCTGCAAAATACAATAATATAGAAATACCGTATATATACAACGATTTCAATACAAGGCTGGAGCTGGATAAGGTTGAGGGAGATAAGATATATCTGACATATCAGATGGAAGCCGAAGGCAGCGCAGAGGAATATATTTGGGGAGAGCGCCTGATGGACCAAAAGCTATTGGATATCCTTGAAAAGGACTTGGAAAAAACCATTGAGGACAGAAGCAAAAGTGTCGTTGAAAAATTCAAAAATGAATTTAAAGTTGATCTTATAGGCGTTCAACCATATTTGAGCAAGCACCAGGCCACCATATATAAATCCATTGAAAAGGACTATGAAAGCTATTTTACCAACAATATTATAATCAATTTTAAGGCTAAAGTGTCAATAAGAAGGGTAGGAACTATAGAATAGCAGAATAAAATTATCCTCCCAAATTTGCATAAAACTCTCTCCTCATGACAATAATGAAGTTATGGGAAATTAATTTTCTCAATAAAGCGTAGGGGCAGACCCAAGTGTCTGCCCGTTATCTTAGGAGGGTGTACATATGAAGCCTTGGATGATAAAAACGGGCTTATTTCTATTGGTTATGTTTTTTGTATTCGGAATTATAAATTATGTTTATATCAATACTGATAGAGAATTAGCCGATGTAGCAGACAAGCTGGTAAGACTCCATGTAATAGCAAATAGCGACTCCATAGAGGATCAAGATTTGAAAAGAAAGGTGAGAGACGAAGTTATAAAGCAGATGTCACCTAAATTTGAAGGGCTAAAGGATGTAAGCCAGGTTAAACAGGTTATTGCAGATAATATATATATGATTGAAAATATAGCGGCTAAGGTAGTAGCAGAGAATCAGAAGA
>JARBUB010000263.1 GCA_029239905.1 Clostridia bacterium | reverse complement strand
GACTAATATAAAAAAACCAATGACGATGTTTTTTGACCTCATAACCAAATTACTTTTCATTACCTAAACCTCCCATTACCAAGCCTTCCTTCAAATACCCTTCACCTTTTATCAATATCAATAAAGCTGGCATAATATAAAGCACTGCCGCTGCAAAAAACACCTTGTAATCCTCATGGTAAATGTTCTCCAAAAATACTGACAGGGGAAGCTTTTTAGGGGTATCCAAGAAAATAATGGCTTGCTCTATCAGGTTCCAATTATCTATAAAAGTTAGAATGACAAGAGAATAAATAGCCGGTTTAATTACAGGAATAACTATTTTAAAGAGTATTGCAATATGACTTGCTCCATCAATCCTTGCTGCTTCTATGATCTCATTTGGAATGCCCCTAATAAACTGTCTCATTAGAAATACCCCAAAGGAGGAAAACACCCCCGGCAGTATAATTGCTAAGTGGGTATCTAGCAATTGTATGTCAAATAGCCTCTCTAGCTTGTCAAACACAAGATAATTTGGCACCAGGGTAACCTGGAATGGCAGCAGTACTGCCAGCACATAAACTGCAAATATGATATTGCTGCCAGGAAATTTCAGCTTTGCCAAAGCAAAGGCTGCAAATATGCCAATACCTATTTGACCTATAATGATCACCCCAGTAAGCTTTATAGAGTTTAGGAAAAATTTAAAGTATTCCCCTTTATCCAAGGCTAAGCTATAATACTGCTGCAAATTAAATTGGTCGGGGATTGTTTCTATATAGTAGCTGTTTATTTGCTTCTCATCCATAAAGGAGTTGGTAAAGGTGTATGCAATAGGGAAAATATATAGTAGGGAAATAGCAATAAGAATACCTATAAATACCTTTTTCATATGCTATCACCTACCCTTTTGGAATAGCTTTTATCTATGTAGAATAGCAAAAATGCAAAAACAAATATAACCAAGGCAAATATATATGCTCCAGATGTCAGCTTTTCATATTGCAAATCATTAAACTTATTGTTCATATAATGCTGCAGCATATAAATGCTGGGATTGGGATAACTACCCTGCAATACATATACATCCTTGAATACCTTGAAGGAATTAATGATGGTTACAATACCTGCAAATACAGTGGTAGGAATGCAAAGGGGTATTATGACATGTCGCAGTCTTTGAAAATAGGTCGCACCGTCAATTTTAGAAGCCTCTATCACAGAAATATCTAACTGCAGCAGCCCTGCCATATTGATAATCAAATTGTAGCCTGTGTTTTTCCATATAAAAATAAGTATTACCCCAAGCATGGCATAGTCGGAGTTCATGAGACTGAATGCCCCTGTGCCTATTATCTTGCGAAAAAATCCTGCTGCAGCAGCAGAAGGTATAGCTATAGGCAACATCATAAAAAGATACACAAGTTTTGGCGGCTTTAGTTCGTAAATAGCCAAAGCCAGCAGAAAGGACAATATCATAATAAGGGGTATTGCGACACTCATAAATATGCCAGTATTCTTCAAGGCTAGCCTGAAGGCACCGCTTGATAATACCTCACTATAGTTTGCATAACCAACGAAGGTGCTGTCAAAACCGCTTCTACTGAAGCTGTATCTGATACCCCATATGAAGGGTACCAGATATAACACTGAGAAACCTACCAGACTAGGTATGATGAAGGGGCTTATTTTTAGCTTTTTTAATCTCTCAAACATGATGTACCCCCATTGCTAAATATCTATTCATTAAGGTATATATTGTATTTTTTCTCCAACTCACTAAGCTTAGCTGATAGCTCTACATCCGCGTACTCTTTATCAGCTAAAATAATTTTAATAAAATCTTCTTCTATCATTTTTTTCAAGTTGTAAAAATCCAAATTTTCGGCATTCCAAATTTTCATATGTTCATTCTTTATTTGGTTCAATACATATTCCTTTGTCTGAAGAACTCGCTCATCCGCAACCTTCTCAGCCTCTAGTGCCTTTATATCTTCCTCTATATCTTTATTAGCTGGGTAGAAGCCATCCTCAACATCATTAAATATTTGCATTTGTATTTCATTACTTAATAATCCGTTAATAAATTCGTAAGCTAATTCTGAATTTTTTGCATTTTTGTTAATAGCAAATCCCCCTGCGCTTAACATTACTTCCTTGTTACTGTACTCAGGCATCATAATTGTGCCATAGTTATAATTATTGCTATATACATCTATTGTTCGAAGAAGATTTTCATACCTACCACTTTCAATATGTCCTGATTGTTCATATTGGCTAAATAAGTCTCTACTTTCTTGAAACTCCTTAGAGTTATCTTCAGTAATCATCCTATAATAGTTTTCAAACTTATAGTTTTGATTGAGAATGTAGTTGCCATCAAAAATATACCTTCTAATATCTCGAATATTCTTCTTTGTAATTGGTGTATTTAAGGATATTCTGTTGTGAATGCTATCATATGTTTTATCTAAATCTACAATAGACTCAAAAGCCATATACCATTCATAAGAAGTAAAATGTATTTTGTTTGCGTTTAACCATTTTGTCCTTATTTCATAATGGTCATGAGATGTCCAATCCACATCAGGCTCTTCCATTCCCGTTGTTTTAAGTGCTTCTAAATTTATAATTTTTGAATAATACCTAATCGAAATAGGAACAAAGTAAATTTCATCATCCAATAAGCCATCATACACTTTGTCTAAATTTGAAATTTTGCCATTCAGCTTAGCTGCTGCTCCTTGCCTTATGATTGGTCCAAGGGGCATAAATTGTGAAAATATTAATTCAGGCCCATTCTTGGCATAAAGCTTCATAGAAAGCTCCTTAATATACTCATCTTGCTCTTCCATTTCTATTAATTGACCTGGACTAGAACCTATGCTCTCATATCTGACTTCCACTCCAAAATTATTTTCGAACCTATCTACGTAATCTCTAAAGAATTTATTGGCGGGTAACGCATCATATTCCTCAGGATTGAGCATTATTGTCAATGTAGCATCTCCATCTTTTGGTTTAGGTATAACTACACCAGTATGCTCTCCAATCTCTTTAGCAGCATTACTACAAGCAGTTTGAGAAAACGCAATCACTAAAATTAATAGACAAATAACAATTTTTTTTACCATCTAAATCCCCCTAAAAATACTTATTCGCTCAAAATTATATTGTACTTATCTTCCAGCTTCTGCAATTCTACTGACAATTCGGCATCTGAATAAGGCTTGTCAGTAAATATATATTTCACTAGATCTCTAATCAACATCCAATATAGGTCATGGTCCTTCATATCTCTTAATGCACCCAACTGAAACTCACCTTTTTTGATTCTTCCAATTATAAACTCTTTTAATTGCAAGGTTTCTTCACGATAGCCTTCTTTCTTCTCTATATCAGCTATTTTACTTTCTATCGCTTTATTTACAGGGTAAATTCCGGACTCTTCACCTTCATACATTTCCAGCTGTATTTCGTCACTAAGCAATCCATTTACATACTCGTAAGCCAACTCTAAGTTGGCTCCATTTCTATTTATCATTAAGCCTAAAGACCATAATGAATCATCCTTATATATACTTTTGGGCAATACAACGATCTTGCCTAATCTAGAATCAAAATCTTTAGCATATAATAAATTAATTCCGCTCTCATCACCTCTGCTTCTTAAGCTTTGCTCTTCATACCCTGTAGATAAACGCATTTCCATATCTTCTTCATATTCTCGGGAGGTATACTCAAATAACATATTATAATAATTCTTATAAGTGTAATTTTTGTCTAATATATAATTCCCTGAGAAAATCTCCCCTCTAATTCGCTCAAGTGCATTTTTTAACTCTGTTGTATTGATATTAGCCTTTTTGTTTCTATAATCAAACAGCTCTAATTCTCGTAGGTATCTGTAATTTGTTTCATTAAACTCAAAGGTTGTAAACATCC
>JARBUB010000262.1 GCA_029239905.1 Clostridia bacterium | reverse complement strand
ATTTTTGCATTCCTAAGTATATTGCATCACAACCATTAGAAATTGCAGCTTTTAAAGCTTCCATATTTCCTGCTGGCGCTAATAATTCAGTCATTTTTTTCTCCATCCTCCTGGCTACTTTTCTCTAAGTGCTTCTAACTGATTGCAAAGTTTTTCTACAGTGATTATATCATTTTTGTTATCTTTTATCTAAAAAATTTTATCTAAATGGGTCACAATAGAATTATAGCAATTCACACTGCACAACACAAGAAAGTTGCCAAATAATGACATCTGTTTTAGGATAGTGCATACAGTTGCATACATAACCAAAAGAGCAAAATGTTTCAGGGCACACTCCCAGACATTCTATCTGAATATCTTTGCGTTAGTAAACAAAAACAACTTATCACCTAAATGCGAGAGGCTCTTCTGGTGAAGTATTGTTTTAGTGCAGTCCCACCCGAATAAACGCCAATGAGTACAATAAAAATTTCTAGTCGTCCCAGAATCATACCAAATGTCTCCACGATGAGAGTTGCTGCGTTGGTAGTTGGTGAAGTAAGTCCGATAGATAAACCAACAGTACCTAGTGCAGAGGCAAACTCAAACATAGCTTCGGTTAAAGAACAGTTAGCAGTTATTGTAATGAGCAAAGTACCGATGATAAAAAGACTGATGTAGCATGCTACAAATCCAGTGGTATCCATTTCAAGGTCAGTATCTATAGGCGTTTTGCCCTGTGCTTTGATGTAATAAGGCGCTTCAATCGTTCGAGTAGGTAATAAGCGTTTGCGAATATTTTTGAGGATGATACGCAGCATAAGATAAATACGAGATATTTTGATGCCGCCGGCGGTTGAGCCTATGCCACCCCCAATAAGCATGATTAGGATTAATGAGCCAATTGCCAGAGGCGGCCAAGACACATAACTCATAGAAGAGTATCCACTGGTGGACAGTGCTGATGAAGCATCAAAAAATGCATGGCGCAAACCTTCAGCTAACCCCATATTTAAGCCGTTTATAAGGGAACTTGCAATAAGTGGAACAAAAATCAGAAGCAGCAGAAACATAAATTTGACTTCGCTAACATTTATGACTTGACGCCATTTTCTCTTCGTTATCAGCAACAAAACGGCAAAGTTTGTTGTACCTATAAGCATTAAAACAACTGTAATAACTTCAATAGAAAAGCTGTTATATTCCCCGATGCTGTTTAGTCGTGTTGAAAAACCACCAGTAGACAATGCACACATAGCATGGTTTATAGCATCAAATAGGTTCATTCCAGCAAGACAATAGGCAGCAGTACCGGCAATAAGGAAACCGTTGTACATAAGACAAATGGTTTGGGCAGTCTTTTTTAGATTGGGCATGAGCTTGTCAGGATGTCCTTCCGCATTATATAAATTCATAGACTGCTTATCCTGCACAAGCATAATCATCATCATTACAAAACCAAGGCCGCCGCAAAACTGCATAAAACTCCTGTGGAACAAGTAAATATGAGGCGTTATCGTCACATCCATGACGGAAAGGCCAGTTGTTGTCCACCCGCTGGTAGATTCAAATAAAGCTTGAATAAAGGTAAGCTGACCGCTCAGTACAAATGGGGCAGCGCCTACAAGAATACCCCATGTCCATGCAAATAATACGGTTAAACTACTGTATTGTAAGGCAACACAATAAGGGGTGTTGCTACAAGAAGTCCTATCATTATCATGAGTTTTCCATAGTTACTGTAATTTGAAATTTTGCGAATCATTCTACTCACCTTCCTGTTAATTCTTTAATTGCCGCCAGTTCTTGTTTGCCTGAAGATATAAGAATAAGCATATCCCCTGCTAGAATGCGGGTATCGCCCCTTGGCACCATCGTTGTATCACCTCGGAGAATACAGCCAACAATAACTTGTTTTGGCAGATTGATTTCCCAGAGTTTTTTTCCTACAACGGGTGCAGTTTCAGAAATAGGAATCTCAGCAATATTGACCCGACCCTCTCCTATAGGAACTAAGGATGAGATTTTCTCCATAAAGGCTTGTTGTTCAATGATACCGGTGACAACCGTAATGGCACAAACAACACTATCTATTCCCATTTTATAGAAGAAATTTGTTTTCCTAGAATCTGATACCAAAGCAACTGTTTTTTTAACGTGAAATTTCTTTTTACATAGTTCACAAATGACCAGATTATCCTCATCCTTTGATGTAAGTGCAATGGCAATATCTGCCTCGCTTGCACTGGCATCCTCGAGAACAAATGGCTTTGTACCATCTCCGCTAATTACCCTGAGTTTATCAATTTGTGCCAGCATTAAGCAGTCCTCGTAAAAATTGTTTATAACTGTCACTTGGTAACCTTTTTGTATGAGAGAGGCTGCAAGGGACTTAGTTTTAGTTCTTCCACCCACTAGTAGCACCTTTGTTTTCATAGTTCTTCCTCCATGTATTCCTTTTTTGGCATATTTATTAGTATTTTTCCTATTTCCTTTGCGGACAGAATGGCTGGGCAAATGGTATCAATACCAAACTCACGGCAAACATCCTTTCTGTCCGGATCATATAATCTGACGATAACCCGTTGTATCTGAAACATCTCACGGGCAATCTGTGCCAACATAATATTGGCATTATCGTTATTTGTTACGGCAACAAGGACACTTGCTTTGTCAATCTGAGCCTCTTGCAGAACATCGAGATCTAGGGCATCACCAGCTATAGAAAGACCGCCGAAAGAAGGTGAAAGCTTACGGAAAGAATCTTTGTTCTTATCTATGATGAGGACATTTCCATCCTCATCGGAAAGGGTATTGGCAAGACTGGCTCCCAGCCTGCCGCAGCCGATAATGATGGTGTAATCCTTATGGGTCTCTTTATCTTTAAATAGTTTCATATTAATTCCTCCTGATTACATGACCGATGCCATGCATATCGTATTCAACTTTGTAATTGTTATTTTCTTCTTCTGTAGGGCAATCACTTTCATCGTAAGCACAATAACCACTTGAAAAGAATGTACCATAGCACTTTAGATTTTGCTGTACGGGTAAATAGGTAGGATCAAGGGCTAGGGAAGCACGAAAATGTTTCATGGCCAATAGATGTTCACCCTTTTTTTCCAGCAGTATGCCAAGCAAGTTATGGGGCTCTGGTTCGTGAGGATAATTTTCCATGGCATGGAGAATTAAATCTTCACACTTTTGATACTCTTGTATAGCGATAAGTTCTCTAACTTTAACACACAATATGTTTAGATTTTTTTTATTTTCAGATAGATATTGTTTTTTCATTGTACTAACCCCCTTTTGCAGTAAACAAGTATCTTTACATCATTATCTTAACAAAGATGTTGTAAGAATAGTGTGAGGGGGTACCCGTTTCTGTGAGAAAGCTGTGAGGATAAAAAAAGAACCCTTCGAAGAGTTCGAAGAGTTCTTTGATAAAAATAATGGATGGATATTACTCGTCTATGAGCCGATAACCTACACCAATTTCAGTTAAAATATAGCGAGGTTTAGCGGGATTTTTTTCAATTTTGCGGCGAAGTCCAGCCATTAATGTACGAAGTGCCTGGGTGTCAGTTCCGTAGCCTATACCATAGATTTCATTAATAATATAGGTTGTTGTCAGGACCTTACCTATATTTCGAAAGAACAATGCAAGAAGACTGTACTCCATTGGCGTGGTATGAATCTCAGCACCGTCCAGATAAACCAAACGTTTATCTAAATCAATACGAAGATTGCCGACAGCAAAGCTTGTCAATTGTTTGGCCCCACCTACTTTATGCAAGTGGCGGATGGCTACGCGGATACGGGCCATAAGTTCCGTTGCCGAAAAAGGCTTTGTCAGGTAATCATCGGCGCCATTATCTAAGGCTGATGCCTTTTCTTTATCTTGATCTCGGGCAGAAACAACAATAATGGGTATATCGGACCATTCACGTACTCTTTTTATAACCTCCATACCGTCAAAATCTGGTAGACCAAGGTCAAGCAATATGAGATCTATCTGTTCGGAAACGAGAAGTGAAAGGGCTCCTTGGGCTGTTCCAGTAGTCATATAAGGAAAACCTTCTTGTTTCAGCGAATAGCAGATAAACTTTCTAATCTGTGGATCGTCCTCTACAATAAGAACACATTCATTTCTAGTTGGCATTGTTCTGAACCTCCATTGGCAATGTAAACAAAAACTCGGTACCCTGCGTATCAGCACGATTATGGCATTCAATGCTGCCCCCATGGGCTTTAATAATCGCTTCGCATATTGATAGGCCCAGACCTACACCACGCTGGGAGTCAGCATGTCTTGCATGGGTAGTATAAAACATTTGAAAGATATGGGGCAAATCAGATGCTGATATACCACAGCCTTCATCGGTAACTGAAAATATTGCTGTATTTTTTATTTTATCCTCAATGACAGAAATACTTATTTCATGGTCGGACAGTGTGTGTCTCACCGCATTATCTAATAGATTAATAAGCACCTGTTCTATGAGTTTAGCATCCATAGGTACTAACAAAACCTCCTCAGGAATACTGACTGTAATATCGTATTCTGGAGATCGTTTCATCATGTGGGTAACTGCGCCGCCAATCACTTCTTCCACTGCTTCAAATTGTTTTGTTATAGTGAGCCTACCTTCTTGCAGGCGGGTAAGACTCAAAATATTTTGAACCAGAGAATGGAGCCAGTCAGCATCTTTATTAATTTCATTTGCCAAAGCGTGGCGAGGGTCATTTGAATCAGTCATATCCATAAGCATTTCAGCTGTTCCCATAATGCCAGAAAGCGGGGTACGAAGATCGTGAGAAATAGCGCGTAAAAGATTGCTGCGATAGCGTTCCTGTATGGTTTCCTCTCTGGATTTCTGACGGTCCTCGGCACTGCGAAAACGATCCATAGCAAGTGCCGTGTTCTCAATCATCGAGCGTAAAAGGCGCATTTGGGGATCTCCCATAGCAGCAGCTGTTTCACTGGGTATTCTCAGTACCCCCAATATGTTTTCTCTGCCATATATGGGCCAGTCCCAGAACTCATCCGCCCTATCAAATGCAGTGCGCAGGGCTTCCATACGGTACTTTATTTCTTTGGTATCAGCTACCTTTCGGCGCACTTGATCTCCCGTGGATTTTTGTTGAATAAAACTCTGTTCGGGCTGACCATCTTCGTCAAAACAAAGACAAGCGGCAAGACAACCCATAATGCTGCTTATTGTAGCGGTGGTAATACTGGCAATGTGAGCTATGTCGGTAGCATCTGTCAGTTGGTTTGTAAGCTGAAATAGAGCACTTGCTTCTGCTTCCTTTTCCTGTGCTTCTAAGGCATTTTGCTTGACTTTTGAAGTTAGGGCACTGGTAATAAATGCAGTAACTGTCATAATGGCAAAAGTAATGAAATAGGTGGGATCATTGACGGAAAGGGTGAAGTAGGGTTTGGTAAAAAAATAGTTAAACCCAAAGGTTGCAATGATTGAGGCTACAATGCCGTAAATATATCCCCGGGTAAAACGGGCTGTTATCAGGATGGAAAGGAGATAGACGATAACAATATTTGTTTCAGGAAAACCGATGTATCGAAATGCCCAGCTGATACCTGTTGCAATCGTAAGGATAGAAGT
>JARBUB010000261.1 GCA_029239905.1 Clostridia bacterium | reverse complement strand
TCATCGGCAATCGTTTCACCATAAGAATATTGTATCTCCTGGGTGGCCTTATAATACTGCTTTGGCGATAATCCAAAGGATTTCTTAAATGCCCTTACAAAGCTTGAATAATCCTTAAAGCCGCATTGGTCTGAGACACAGGAAATTTGCAGCCCTTTTTTGATAAGAATCGCTGCCTTGGCAATTCTTTTTTGAAGTATATAATTATGTAAAGTATAACCTGTTTGATCCTTAAAATTATGCATGATGTAGTATCTGTTCAAATAAAACCTTGAGGCAATATTATCAATAGATAAATCGCTGTCCAAGTTTTCATTAATATATGACAATATATTTACTACTCTTTCATCATATTGAATATCTTTCTCAAGCTTCTTTGCTTGAGCTCTGAGTATCAATCTGTTCAAATATACAATAAGCTGAACAAAAATGGCATTTTGCAGTATTTTACCTCCAAAATCCCTATCCCTTATTTCTTTTTCTAGAGAAAACAAGGTATCTTTAATCACATTTAGTTTGTCCGCGCTTAAACGAAACAACTTCGTCTTTTCTTTTATTGCCAATTCAAAACAGGTAGATAAATCGCTGTCAGACCTGCTTTGATTTATTAGGAAATCTGAGTTTACCCAGATGATAATCCTTTCATAAACCTCATTGGGATCTATAATTGGTTTATGAATTTCATTGCTGCCAACAAAGAGAATATCCCATGGCCTAAGCTTATAGTACTTTCCCTCAATTACATAGGTTACATTACCTGAAATAAAGATCACTATTTTATTAAAATCATGGTAGTGAAAGGTATGCTCTTCAGACCGCTTATCCTTTAAATGAAAGAATCTAAAGTCTTCATTTAGATAACCTCTTTTAATTTTCCTTAAAGCACTATCTTCCATCAACGGGTGCACCTCCTTTCACATAAATATCCACGTACTTATTATAACACTATTTGCAATATTTTTGCCATTATAAGCAATAAAAATTGCATTTAATTTGGATATAATAGGAGGGAATAATATGTTGGAGGGAAATATATGAAGTTATTAAAGGTTTATAAATCTTCTATCATTCTGCTTGCTGCCGTTATAATTGGTGGTTTCGTTGGCGCTGTTGTCGGACCAAAAGCAGCCGTAGTTGAGCCTCTTGGTGATTTATTTTTAAATTTAATGTTTATGATCATTGTTCCGCTAGTATTTTTCAGCATTACTTCTGCCATAGGTAATATGGTAAGTATGAAGAGGCTTGGAAAAATCATGTTTGCAACCTTTGTAGTTTTTACCAGCACTGCTTTATTGACCGCAGTAATAAGCCTTGTTGGAGCTTTAATCATGAATCCTACAAAGGGAATTGATATTTCAGCTATCCAAAGCTTAATGGTATCAGATAGCACCCAAAGCCCAGAGCAAGTCAGCTTTTTAAAGCAGCTTGTAAATACCTTTACGGTATCTGACTTTGTAAGTTTATTTTCTAGAAAGAATATGCTTCAGCTCATCGTCTTTTCTGTAGGCTTTGGTGTGGCAATCGCTATGGTCAAAGAAAAGGCACAGCCCCTAGCAAAGCTTTTGGACGCTGGTGCTAGTGTGATGATGAAGCTTGTTGATATAATCATGTATTATGCCCCAATAGGTCTTGGATGTTATTTTGCATCTGTTGTAGGTCAATTAGGTCCTCAAATACTACAGGGATATCTTAAATCCTTTGTACTGTATTTAATTTTAACTGTGATTTGCTACTTTGGACTGTTTACACTTTATGCTTTTATAGCGAGAGGCAGCGACGGTGTAAAATCCTTCTGGAGAAATGCTGCAACACCATCCATCACAGCCCTAGCAACTTGCTCCAGTGCTGCTTGCATACCTGTTAACTTAGAGTATGTAAAGAGAATGGGTGTTCCAAAGGATATTGCCGAAACTGTAGTCCCCCTTGGAGCAAATACCCATAAGGATGGCTCAGTAATAGGCGGAGTTCTAAAGATTGTTTTCTTATTTGGATTGTTTGGATATAACATGACCAGCATAGGCTCCATAATTTCTATTATCTTTACAGCCTTTTTAGTAGGAGCCGTAATGGGTGCTATTCCTGGAGGCGGGATGATTGGCGAAATGCTGATTATCAGTATTTATGGCTTTCCTGTAGAAGTTCTTCCTATCATAGCCGTAATAAGTACAATTATAGATGCGCCTGCAACTCTGCTAAACTCAACAGGCAATACAGTTTGCTCCATGATGATAACAAGATTTGTCGAAGGCCGCAGCAAAGAGGCAAAACTGTTACAAGACGAGAGAATTATCGCGTAGCATATTATTTATAGTATAAAATAAACCCCTTTGACAGTAACGCATTAAATGCTGCTGCCATAGGGGTTTTCTTATATAGCTTTTGTCCGCCTATCAAAACAGAAATTATTGCTGCTTAAAATATATACGAATTAATTCATATAGAAATAATGCAAGTTAATATCTCATTATAGTATAATAAACTAAATAAAAGCTTATGATTGTATTTAATATCAATGCATACAGCAGAATAAAATAAATGAATTAAGGTGATTAAATTGGAAGTAAAAGAAGTTTTAAATATCGCTTTACTTAGTGGAGAAATTCTACTGACAAGCGGATCAGAAATATATAGAGTTGAAGATACCATAGATAGAATATGCAGTGCTTATGGCATTGAGTGTGAAGCCTTTGTTACCCCAACAGGAATCATTATATCCGGTTGGGCAATAAACGGGCCAAATGAATCAATGTCATTGGTGAAAAGAATTAGAAACCGAACCATTAACCTGCACAATATCGAATTAATAAATACCTTTTCAAGAGAGCTTCAAGAGTCAACCATGTCCTATGATCAAGCTTTAAATAAATTAAATGATATGAAAAAAGCTCCTTACTTTCCTTTTGTAACAAGATTGGTGGCGGCAGGCTTTACCTCTTTTGCATATACAGTTTTATTCAAGGGTACTATTATTGATGGTATATTTGCAGCTGTAATCAGTATGTTAATCTACAGCATCTTAGAGAATATGAAAAGGTTCAATTTTTCTCAATACTTCGGGATATTCTTTTGCAGCCTTACGGCAGGTCTTATATCCATAGCTGCTAGCCACCTAATAAGTTCTTTAATTGTTAATTCCATAATAGTTGGCTCAATTATGATATTAGTCCCCGGGTTGGCAATAACGAATGGTATTCGAGATGCACTGCATGGCGATATACTGTCAAGTCAAGCAAGAGTTGTGGAAGCTTTGATAGTTGTTACCTCTATCGGTGTAGGGGTAGGTATTTCCTTGATATTAATGAAGTATTGGATGTGATTAAATGAAAGAAATTCTTCTTGCCTTTATAGGCAGTTATTGTCCTGCCATTCTATTTAACATAGAAAGAAAAAACTTATTCTGGGCGGGTTTATGTGGCGCAAGCGGTTGGATGTCTTACAAGACAATTCTTACTTCGACCAATAGTGGTATATTTGCAGTATTTATCGCAGCCATCGTTGTAAGCATAATGAGTGAAGTTATGGCTAAAATTTTAAAAACTCCCTCAACGGTGTTTTATATTCCAAGCCTATACCCCATCGTACCCGGTATTCCAGCCTATTACACCGTCCTTTATATCATTGATAAAAAGATTAATGAGGCTGCCCTTAAAGGTCTTGAAACACTTGGCAGCGCCGGTGCCATTGCCTTTGGGATCTTATTGGTTTCTACAGTTTTTAGATTTATAAATACTCAGAATCTGAATAACAAGGGACATTAAAAATGACCTCCCAGATAAGCCATCTGTGAGGTCATTTGTTTGAATTAAAGCCAGTGTTAAAACGCTTAGTTTAGATGCTATAACACGTATATTTTATCTTAATATACCTTGATGCTCTGAACATACTCAGCATTTATCAGTTCATTTCCTTTTTTAGTTTCAACCTCAATCCAATTTTCGTTTACATCTATTATTTTTC
>JARBUB010000035.1 GCA_029239905.1 Clostridia bacterium | reverse complement strand
ATTTCCTTAAGGTTGTTCTCCTGCAGATATTCTACTCGTGGCTTAAAATTAATTTTCTCCAAGGCATCTAGATAATCTTGGCTGCTGATATTCTCCACAGGTTTACCTATAAATGCAACTAATAATGCCTCTATTACATTGGTGCCAAAGGATCTTCCTTCTAAATCCGGTGTTGAAGTAACCAGCAATTTGACACCGCTGTCTCTCAACCACTCAACATCCTCCTTTGTAACGGTATTTGTGACAATTATTTTGTTGTCCATTATTGGTGGCATATATTGTTTAATATAATGAAAATCCCCAGCTATGATATCATTTTCTTCGAAAAACCTATCAAATTTGCCTGCCTTTGTAGTATCCTTATTTTGTTCTTTGCCTGTAGGATACAACATTTCAAAAGGCAGCCTGCATGCTATAGGTGCAATCACCTTTGCCAATTTATCTAGGGAGCGCAAGGACTTTAACGGTATCCCAACGCCTAAAACAACCATCAAGTCACCCAATGTCAAAGTACAGCCCACTTCTTCAAAGCCTTCTGCCATTGCATAACGATCAATAGCAGGTAATATAAAGGCTTTTTTATTTTTCAGATTTTCAATATTATCATTTATATAATGAGCTACTTGCTTTTCAAGCGATATTTTAAGGCCCGAACCATCCACCATCGGTGTTATCTTTGCAGCTGCCTTAATTGGAATAGCATCTCTCAGCCTATACCTATTCTTTCCCGCATTCAGATATACATCAATGCCTCCCATTCCAAAAGCATCAACCTTACCATCTAGTTCTGAAACAAGCTCAATAGCCCTCTTAATGTCTCCGTCTGTACCTCGTCTCTCAACAACATAGGTTTCCCCCAGTATCTCCACCTGAGTCTTATGGTCCCTCTTAGAGGAGCCAATGCTTACACTCACAATGTGCTTCATAAAATCACCCCTTCAATACCCTCAATATTTCATTCAATAAATCAAGGTCTACATTTACATCTTCTTTTAAGGGCGACTTGCCTATATCAATTTCAATGATTTGATTGTCTAGCATGCCCTTTATGATCTTATTTCTATTGTCGGAAGCCATAACGATTACTGTATCAAATTCTCTAAATTTATTTATTAGCTCCATTATGTAGTTAACAAATTGCTGCCCGTTCCTCTGGTTTACAAAGTCATTTCTCTCATCCTCTGACATTAATAAACTGTATTCCACACCATATTCCTTAAGAATATTTTTTACTTCCTGTTTGTTCTTTATAGGGAACCCAACAGCTCCAATGCTCTGCCCCTTCCTAATCTCCCCTAAACCTTCCAATCTGGAAATAAAAGTTCTCTCTATTCCCAATTTTTCTCCAACATCGGACTGAGATAAACCCATGGAACGCAGCTTGATTATTTCATCAATTTCTTTATTTACTTTTGTACGACTTATTACCTTATCGCCAATTCTAATAAAATCCATTCTGCACTCCTACCCCTATAATATATTTTAGTAGCTCGTTGTGCACTTATTTGTACTCATTTATATTTTAATGCTAAACTAAAAATAGTACAACAGCCAATATAAAGCTGTTGTACTATTAGAATCAAGTCGTTTGGCGGATTAACATAGGAATTACTGTTTTATATCTAGTAAATAAGAATGTAACATTTTTTTTACATCCTCTTCCTTATCTAGTTTGAAGACCTCGGTTTTTATAATAGCAGATCCGGGTAATCCTTTTATATACCACGCTATATGCTTGCGCATTTCCTTAATGCCTATATTTTCACCCTTCAGCAAAATAGTTTGCTCTAAGTGATATAAAGCCATCTCAATCTTCTCTTCATAGCTTGGTTCAGGCAGCAAGATGCCGCTTCTTAAATACTCTATTACACTTTTGAAAATCCATGGATTTCCTTCAGCACCCCTAGCGATCATGACAGCATCGCAGCCTGTAGTTTCTAGCATTTTTTTTGCAGACTCAGGTGAAACTACATCCCCATTCCCTATCACAGGAATTTTTAGGGCTTGCTTAACCTTTTTGATTATCTCCCAGTCTGCTTTGCCTGTGTAAAACTGTTCTCTCGTTCTGCCATGAACTGTAACTGCCTTGGCTCCGTTTTCCTCTGCCGCTTGAGCTATTTCTACAGCATTTATACTGTTCTCATCCCAACCCTTGCGTATCTTAATCGTAATAGGTACTGTAACCGCTGCAGTCACCTTTTTAACTATTTCCGCAACTAACTCCGGTCTTTGCATTAGTGCGCTGCCATCCCCGTTTCTAACTATCTTAGGCGTAGGACAGCCCATATTTATGTCTATTATATCTGCGCCTGCCTCTTGTACCTGGGCTGCTATACTTGCTAAAACATCAGGATCGCTGCCAAATATCTGAATAGCAGCAGGTTTTTCTTCCGGCGCTAAAGCCATTAGGTCCTTTGTATTTTCACTTTTATAGTATAAGCCCTTGGCGCTAACCATCTCTGTATAGGTCAGTCCACAGCCGAATTCCTTGCATATGGCCCTATATGCCATGTCTGTTATTCCAGCCATTGGAGCGAGAAATACATTGTTCGCAAGCTGAACATTTCCGATTTTCATTCGTATAACCTCTATCTGGGATTATTTATTTGTTGTATATATTCTTTATATACGGAACGAATTTCCTTACATAAAGTATTTACGTTAATCTTAATTATATTTACTATTTATTTCTTTCGTAAATAATCCTTAGCCCTTCTAATGTTAAAAGACCGTTTACTACATCAATGGTTTCAGATTCAGAGGCAATCAGCTTAGATAGACCCCCTGTAGCTATAACCTTAGTGTTTTCATCTCCTAGTTCCTTTTTCATTCTGCGTATTATATAATCTACCTGCCCAACATATCCAAATATAACGCCAGATTGTATGCTGCTAATGGTGTTTTTGCATATTACATTGTCAGGCTTTATTAGCTCTACCCTCGGAAGCTTAGCTGTACGTTGATATAATGCATCCATTGATATTCTTACTCCCGGTGATATTGCCCCTCCCAAATAGTCTCCATTCTTTGCAATAGCACAATAAGTAGTCGCCGTACCAAAGTCAACTATGATAAGGGGTCCTCCATACATTTCATAGCCTGCAACTGCATTTACGATTCTATCTGCACCCACTTCTTTAGGATTGTCAATTTTAATATTCATACCTGTCTTTATGCCTGGGCCTACCACTAGAGGCTCCTTTTTAAAATACTTTCTAGACATATGCTCCAATGTATACATCATTGGCGGTACTACCGAGGAAATTATCACTGCCTTAACATCATCAATGTTATAGCCTTGATGAATAAACATTTGTTTAATTATTATTCCATACTCATCTGCTGTCTTTTGAGTGTCTGTAGCCACTCTCCAAAAATCCATGAGTTTCTCACCCTGGTATACACCAAGTACAATATTTGTATTGCCAACATCAAAAACTAAAATCATCTTTCTCATCCTTCCTTAACTTATATATCCTGTCAATCCCCTCACGGATACTTCACCTGAAATAATTTCCTTTATACTGCCATCATGAAGTTTCAGCTGAAGCTGACCTTCCTCTGAAATATCAACAATGGTCCCCTGAAGCTCCATACTGCTGCTTGTTACTTTTACTTCCTTGCCCAAAACAGCAGATTTTTCTTTATATTCATTTATATAGTCCTTTATGCTGCCTGTGTTCATAAAGCCTTTGTAATAGCTTTCAAAACCATTAATAATAGCTGCTGCTAATTCCTTCCGCACTACCCTGTCACCTTTTTCAATTTTAATCGATGTTGCAATCGACTGCAGTTCCTGCGGAAAGTCCTCTAAGTCAATATTGACGTTGATGCCTATTCCTATAATAAGGTAATTAATTTCATCTATCTCTGCATTCATTTCAGTAAGTATGCCACAAAGCTTCTTTCCATTTAACACAATGTCATTTGGCCATTTTATCCTAGGGCTTAATCCACTTACTTCCTCTATGGCTTTACATACTGCGCACGCTGCGAGCAGGGTTACTTTTGAAGCATCTGCCGGCTTTATCTTGGGCTTCAGCATGATAGTCATCCATATTCCCTTACCCTTTGGAGATACCCAATTTCTCCCCATTCTGCCTCTGCCATTTAATTGTTCCTCTGCCATTATTACAGTGCCGTCCAAAAAACCACCTTCGGCAATCCGCTTTGCATATAAATTTGTTGAATCCACCTGATCAAAAAATTTAAGGTTCTGTCCAATGACTTCTGTATTTATATTTCCTTTTATTTCTTGCGGCTGCAAACTATCAGGACTTTCTATAAGTCTATAGCCTTTTTTGGTCTGAGACTCTATAACATATCCCATATCCTTTAATTGATTCATATATTTCCATACCGCGGTCCTTGAAATCTGAAGTATGCCGCTAATCTCTTCTCCGGATATATAATGTCCCTTATTACTTTTCAATTCCTGTAATATTTTTTCTTTCATGGTATTATCCCCTTATTGCTGCCGTTTACAATATGTTTTGTGCAAAAGCTCTTACATTAAATCACATTGTGCAAAACATTTTCCTTTATTTATATGTTGCGAAAAATACATCTTTGATAATAAAAATCGGATGATTCATCTGATTTTTATATGATAAATATTTTTCGCAACATATCTAAACACCTAAAGGTCCACTTCTATATAATAATACTTTTCGTAGAAATTTCAAACTTATATTGTATATTTATTGTATATTTAAAGAAAAAAGCAGATGCTTTGGCTTTAACCTGCATAAACAGTAAAACCTTTACATCTGCTTCTTTTACATCTGAATAAGGCTGCTGCGGGCAGCAGCCCCTACAGTAATCTTTAAATATAATTTTAGCCTAGCATTGAAAGTAATACACCTGCCGCTACAGCAGATCCAATTACTCCGGCTACGTTGGGTCCCATAGCATGCATAAGCAGGTAGTTGTTTGGATTGTACTCTTGCCCTACCTTCTGTGATACCCTGGCTGCCATTGGTACTGCAGAAACTCCTGCTGATCCAATTAATGGATTTACCTTGCCGCCAGTCAATCTGTACATAAGCTTGCCAAATAGCACACCACCAGCTGTTCCCATCGAGAATGCTATAAGCCCAAGTGCGATTATCGCTAGGGTTCGAGGTAGTAAAAACAACTCGCCATTGGCTGTTGCACCTACTGTAATTCCTAAGAAAATAACTACTATATTCATCATTTCATTTTGCGCTGTCTTTGACAATCTGTTCAAAACGCTTTGCAAATCAACGGCTTCTCTAATTAAGTTTCCAAACATTAGCATTCCAACCAATATAGCCGCCGATGGTAGTACCAAGGAAACAACCAATGTAACCAGTATCGGAAATATGATTCTTTCCATCCTAGATACCGGTCTAAGCTGCTCCATTACTACTTCTCTTTCCTTCTTCGTTGTCAACGCTCTCATAATTGGTGGTTGTATTAGTGGCACCAAAGCCATATATGAATATGCAGCTACAGCTATTGGTCCTAATAGTTCTGGCGCCAGCTTATTAGTCAAAAATATAGCTGTCGGTCCATCTGCTCCACCTATTATCCCTATAGATCCTGCTTGTTTCAAGGTGAATTCTAGAAACGGAAGCTTGTCCAATAGTAATGCTCCCATGAAGGTTGTAAATATTCCAAGCTGAGCTGCAGCTCCTAAAAGTATGCTTCTAGGATTCGCAATTAATGGTGCAAAATCTGTCATCGCGCCTACTCCAAAGAATATAAGCGGAGGGTAAATTCCCAATTTAACACCTTGATAAAGCCAATATAACAGCCCACCTGGGTCTTTCATTTTTGTTACTCCATCAATAGTCTCATATATTGGTCCATTCATTAGCCCCGCCGCAGGCAAATTTGCCAGAAGCATACCAAAGGCTATTGGTACAAGAAGCAAAGGTTCAAAACCCTTTTTTAGCGCCAAATATATCAGCAGGCAAGACACAGCCAACATAACACACTGCTGCCACGTAATAACTGCAAAGCCTGTACTCTGATACAACTTAATCAGTTCTTCGTATATAAACGACATCCATAGACCCCCGATCAATTATTATATATGCTGCGAAAAAGATTTATCAAATACAAAATCAGTAGAAGCACCGATTTTGTATCATCAAACATGTATTTTTCGCAACATATGATTAAGGAAAATGTTTTGTACATTCTGATTTAACGCAAAATGTTTAGTTCAAAACATATAGTTAGCCTATTATAAATAATACCTGACCAGTATTTACAGAATCTCCTGTGCTTACCGCTACAGATGAAACTACTCCATCTGCACCAGTCATTATTTCATTCTCCATCTTCATTGCTTCAAGTATGCAAAGCACTTGACCCTTTTTAACTTTATCTCCTGCTTGTACCTTTATGCTTAATATTGTTCCAGGCATTGGCGCAGGGATAGATACTGCTCCTGCTGGGACTGAAACTGGTGCAGCTGCTGCCTTAGGTGCAGGTGCTGGAGCTGCCGCTGGTGCAGGCGCTGCCTTTGGAGCAGGTGCTGCTGCTTGAACAGCAGGAGCTGAAGGTGCAGAAACAACTCCGCCTTTTACCTCTTCAACATCAACATCATAGGACTTACCATTTACATTTATTATAAACTTTCTCATTATTAAATCCTCCTTACAATCTGTTGAGCATTTGCTCTTGTTTGCTGATTTGACCCCAAACTGGTGTATTGTCCCCAACTCTGGTAATCTTTCTAACGTATAGATTATTCTCTCCACCCATACATGCGCTTATTGCTGCTGTAATAACTGCCAGGAGTTCATCTGCATCCATTTCATCTGACTGAACTGCAGCTGCAGTGACTTCTGATCCAGTGGTGTTTACCATACTTTTAACTGTAGCTTGTGTTTCTTGCGCTTTTTTTCCGCCGAAAAATAGTTTCATCATAGCTAAAATCCCCCAAAGTCCTGTTAATACAAGAAATACTATGGTTAATCCAAACAATGTAACTAATAGTCCGTACATTATCGGGCTCATTTAATCACTCCTCAATTTACACTGGCAAATTTCCATGTTTTTTGGAAGGTCTTGTTTCTCTCTTGCTAGATAACATGTCAAAAGCACTTATAAGTCTTTGTCTTGTTGTTGAAGGTTCAATGACATCATCAACATAGCCTCTGCTTGCTGCTATATAAGGGGTTGCAAATCTGTCCTTATAATCTTGAATCTTTTCTGCACGAGCTGCTGCAGGGTTTTCTGCATTTTCAATATCTCTCTTGAAAATGATATTTGCTGCTCCGTCTGGCCCCATAACTGCAATTTCTGCTTGTGGCCATGCGAATACCATGTCTGCACCCAAGTCCTTGCTGCACATTGCCAAATAAGCTCCGCCGTATGCCTTTCTTGTTATTACATTTACAATAGGCACGGTTGCCTCAGAGTATGCATACAGCATTTTTGCGCCGTGTCTTATGATACCGCCATACTCTTGATTTGTTCCAGGAAGGAATCCAGGTACGTCGATTAGATTAAGTATCGGTACATTGAAAGCATCGCAGGTTCTAATAAATCTTCCTGCTTTGTCGGAAGCATTTATATCTAAGCAGCCTGCCAATACCTTTGGTTGGTTTGCTATTATGCCTACGCTAGCACCATTTAATCTTGCAAAGCCTGTTATTATATTTTGCGCAAAATAAGGCTGTACCTCAAAGAAATCACCATTATCTACTAAATTGCTGATAATGTCCTTCATGTCATATGCCTTATTTGAGCTTTCAGGTATAATAGTGTTTAAATCTTCTACCAATCTATTCATATCATCTTGGCAATCAAATATTGGAGCTGTCTCCATATTGTTTGATGGTAGGAAGCTCAATAATTTCTTTATTTCAGCTATACAAGCTTCTTCATTCTGGCTTAGGAAGTGTGCAACTCCACTTGTGCTATTATGAGTCATACCGCCGCCTAAAGCTTCTGCAGTAACCTCTTCTCCTGTAACTGCTTTTATAACCTGAGGTCCTGTTATGAACATTTGACTTGTCTTATCTACCATGAATATAAAATCTGTAAGTGCTGGTGAATAAACTGCTCCACCTGCGCATGGCCCCATGATTACAGATATCTGTGGAATTACGCCTGAAGCCATTGTGTTTCTGAAGAATATCTGGCCATATCCCGAAAGAGCATCAACGCCTTCTTGTATTCTAGCTCCGCCTGAATCATTTATACCAACTACAGGTGCTCCCATTTTAAGTGCTAGATCAAGTACCTTGCAAATCTTTTTTGCATGCATTTCACCTAGAGAACCACCGTTTACGGTAAAGTCTTGTGCATATACATACACCAATCTACCATCTACAGTACCATAACCAGTTACTACTCCTTCTGCTGGAGTTTCTTCCTTCTCCATACCGAATTCTGTACATCTGTGTTTCATGAAAGCATCTATTTCAACAAAGCTGCTTTCATCCATAAGCATATTAATTCTCTCTCTTGCAGTCATTTTTCCAGACTTGTGCTGCTTCTCTATTCTTTTTTCTCCGCCGCCAGCCTGAATTGTCTCAAGTCTAGAATGCAAATCATTTATTTTATCAATTGACATAGCTTAAACCTCCTTATTTCTTTTCACAGAGTTCTATCAAAACGCCATTGGTGCTCTTAGGATGCAAAAATGCTATTCTCGCTCCGCCTGCACCATACCTTGGCTTTTCGTCAATAAGTCTAACTCCCTTAGCTCTCATTTCTTCAAGTGCTTCTTCGATATTATCCACCTTAAAGGCTATATGTTGAACCCCTTGACCCTTTGCCTCTATAAATTTTGCTATGGGACTATCTGGAGTTGTTGCCTCTAGAAGTTCAATTTCAGTATCTCCTACCGGAAGAAAAGCAACCTTAACCTTCTGCTCTTCAACAGTTTCAGTACCATGTAATTCAAGGCCCAGAATATCTACGTAAAGCTTTATGGATTCTTCCAGATTATTTACTGCAATGCCGATATGATCAACCTTATTAACCACGCTGTTACCTCCTATTATTCTATATGTTTTGCACTAAACATCTTTTATGAATCCCCCTAGTGCAAAGCATTTTCCTTGATATATTTGTTGCGAAAAATGCACTTTTGATAATACAAAAGCAGATGCCTCTACTGATTTTGCTTGAGTAGGTCTTTTTCACAACATATTTAGTAGAAACTTCCTAAATTAGAAATTATCGAAAAGTTCCCCAGTATATTAAATTTTACATCTTATTTTTACAAATGTCCATGTCCTATTATGATTGCTGTTTACCTAAAGAAACCTTTTCCAATATATCGATTGCAGCACTATATGGATCAATCTGCTTATCATAGACCTTTTCAACCATATTCTGAATGAGATTTGATTGATTGTCATTTTGTATTGATTTTACAACATATTGGTTAATAAGACCTATAATCTCTGTTTTAATATTGTTTTTCTTGCGAGTTTGGTAATTACTATCCTTACAAAGATAATTCCAGTGCCCTTCAATTGCCTCTAGAAGCTTATCAACCCTATCATTATCTCTTGCTATTATATTAATGACCTTTGGACGAAAATCGGTGGTTCTGTTGAAATCCAGCATCACTTCAATTTCTGTGGCTGTTCTCTCAGCACCTTCTCTGTCTGATTTATTAACCGCAAAGATATCTCCTATTTCCATTATTCCTGCCTTTATAGCCTGAATATCATCACCCAGACCCGGTACCATTACCATAACAACAGTATCTGCAAGTTTTACAATATCAACTTCAGATTGCCCTACCCCAACGGTTTCTATGAATATGTAATCCATTCCATATATATCCATAATCCTGACAGTATCGTGAACCGCCTTTGACAAGCCGCCTAAAGCACCTCTAGTAGCCATACTACGGATGAAGACTCCTTGATCAGTACTTAAATCGTTCATCCTGACTCGATCCCCTAATATAGCTCCTCCGGTAAAGGGACTGGTAGGATCTACCGCTATTATTCCTACCGTCTTATTTTGCTGACGTAATAGCTTTGCCAGCTTATCTGTAACTGTACTTTTTCCCGCACCAGGAGGCCCTGTAATGCCTATTATCCTAGCCTTTCCAGTAAGATGGTAGTATTCACTGATGATTTTTACTGCATCTTCGTCCCCGTTTTCAGCCAAGGTAATAAGTCTAGCGGCAGCTCTTTTATCACCCTTTAATAAGCCTGCCCTAATATCCATATTCCCACCTACATGTTTTGCACTATACCTCTTACATTAAATCAGAATGTGCAAAATATTTTCCTTTATTCATATGTTGCGAAAATACAGTTCAAATGCACAAAAGCAGAAGCTTCTACTGACTTTGTATATGATAAGTCTTCTTCGCAACATATATATTATTTTCTCTTAATGTTCTGCGTGATGAAATCTATCGTTGATGTTGTAGTTGTTCCAGGTGTGAAAATTGCAGCTATTCCTGCATCAATTAATCCTGGGATATCATCTTCAGGTATAACTCCCCCACCAACTACAAGAACATCATCCACGCCTCTTTCCTTAAGCAGGCTTACTACCTTTGGAAAAAGGTGATTGTGTGCACCTGAAAGTATGCTCATTGCAAGACAGTCTGCATCCTCTTGTATAACTGCCTCAACTATTTGCTCTGGTGTTTGTCTTAGTCCTGTATATATTACTTCCATTCCTGCGTCTCTTAAGGACCTAGCCACTACCTTAGCGCCTCTGTCATGTCCATCAAGGCCTGGTTTCGCTACAACAACTCTAATTGGTCTATCCACTTTAATTTCCTCCTTGAATAATCAATTTTCACTTTAAAGTATTACTGATTGCTGGTATTCGCCAAACACTTCTCTTAAGACTCCACAGATTTCCCCTAAGGTTGCATAGGTTCTAACTGCATCTATAATGAAAGGCATAAGGTTTTCATCAGTTTGTGCTGCCTTTCTCAAAGCTTCTAAGGATGTATTCACCTTATTGTTATCTCTCTCTTGTCTCAATGTCACAAGCTTTTGCTTTTGATGCTCTCCAACAACAGGATCAACCCTTAACAAGCCTTTTGGTGAACCTTCTTTGATTTGGAACTTGTTCATACCTACAATAATTCTCTCATTTGATTCAATTTCCATTTGATATTTATATGCACTGTCTTGTATTTCCTGTTGAATATAGCCTCTTTCAATCGCCTTAACTGCGCCACCAATATCATCTATCTTCTTTATATATTCCATAGCTCTTGTCTCTATATCATTCGTCATTGCTTCAATATAATAAGAACCCGCCAATGGATCAACTGTTTCAGCTACACCACTTTCGTAAGCAACAATTTGTTGAGTTCTAAGGGCTATTCTTACTGCATCTTCAGTTGGAAGGGCCAAAGCTTCATCCTTTGAATTTGTATGCAATGACTGTGTGCCACCTAAAACAGCAGCTAAAGTTTGAATAGTTACTCTAATGATGTTATTGTCTGGCTGTTGTGCTGTTAGAGTAGATCCACCAGTTTGTGTATGGAATCTCAGCATCATTGACTTTGGATCCTTAGCACCAAATCTTTCCTTCATAATCTTTGCCCATAATCTTCTTGCTGCTCTATACTTTGCAACCTCTTCTAATAGGTCATTGTGTGCATTGAAGAAGAATGATAGCCTTGGACCGAAATCATCTACATCAAGCCCTGCCTTTATTGCTGCTTCTACGTAGGCAATTCCGTCAGCCAATGTAAATGCTACCTCTTGTGCAGCATTAGAACCAGCTTCTCTTATGTGGTAACCACTTATGGAAATAGTGTTCCATTTTGGAACATACTTTGAACAGTATTCAAATATATTTGTAATCAGTCTCATCGATGGTTCTACTGGGAATATATATGTACCTCTAGCTATATACTCTTTGAGTATATCGTTTTGAATCGTTCCTGATAATTTATCAGCTGAAACCCCTTGCTTTTCCGCAACAGCAATATACATTGCCAAAAGTACAGCCGCAGGTGCATTTATAGTCATTGATGTTGTTACTTTATCTAATGGAATCCCATCAAATAAGCTTTCCATATCCTTTAGTGAGTCTATGGCAACACCCACTTTTCCAACTTCGCCCTCTGATAGTCCATGATCAGAATCATAACCAATTTGAGTTGGCAGGTCAAAAGCTACGCTTAAGCCAGTTTGTCCCTGTGCTAATAAGTACTTATATCTATTATTGGACTCTTCTGCAGTTGCAAAGCCTGCATACTGTCTCATGGTCCAGAATCTTCCTCTGTACATCGTTGGCTGCACGCCTCTTGTATATGGGTATTGTGCAGGATTTGAAAGTTCGTTGGCATAGTCCATATTCTCAATATCAGCAGGTGTATATAGTCTCTTAACTTCCATACCTGAGGATGTTTTAAATACCACTCTTCTCTCCGGTTGTTTTTCAAGCTTCGACTTTACATTATTGTCCCATTTTTCTGCTGCAGCTTTAATCTCTCCAGCTTTTTGCTTATCAAACATATTTACCCTCCTTAAACTGACACTATTTTGTTCTTAATTGATGGCACTTTATTGCAATATAAGTATGCTATATGTTTTGCACTGAACATTTTACATTAATCAGAATGTGCAAAACATTTTCCTTAATTCATATGTTGCGAAAAATACATCTTTGATAATACAAATTCAGATGCTTTTACTGATTTTGTATATAATAAATCTTTTTCGCAACATATATGGCACGATAATGAAGGTTATGAATTTAAACTTTCATCTCGTACACATTATTGCAAGTTTTCCGTCTTTATCAATAATATATTACCATATATGATAATAATATAGGAATATACAAGATTGTTTATTTTTTAACAACCCATTGATTTATTTGTCTATACTTTCGTAGCTTTCCCTTCAACTCGTCTAAGGAATTTAGCCAGTTCTATTATATATCTCTCATGGGTACCTTCGCCTATTTTTTCCTTCTCATCAAAGGCCTCAATGTCAAAAGTCAATTTTCTGCCTTCTATATTTGTCAGTTTAGCAACTGCCCTTACTTTCATTCCCACTGGTGTTGCCGCCATATGTGATACGTTTACAATTGTACCGACTGTAGAAAACCCCTCCCCAAGATTGTCATCTACTGCAGTTAATGCAGCCTTCTCCATAAGTCCAATCATCATAGGAGTAGCAAGTACCTTCACCCCTCCACTGCCAAAGGCCATAGCCGTATGTTCCTGCATAACCTCTTGCTCTATTTCTGCTTTCATCCCTATTTTTAAATTATAATCCATTGTATCACTCCTTTTCTTTCGCTTGTAACATCAAATAAACTTAGCAAAATGTTTTGCACGTTCTGCATTTAATCTAAGTTGTTTAGTGTAAAACATATAGTACTATTATAACAAAAAGTTGAAGTAAATAATAAAAGACACCTATTAAATAATAAATGTTTTTTATGAAAATATGTACTTAATATGCATATTGAGCAGAATTGACGCTGCTATTCATTAAAGCTTCATTCCCATAAAAAAAAGAAGACCAATCGGTCTTCTCATCTATTTTATGCTTGTGCAAATATTTCTTCGAAATCCTTCTCATCAAGCTTTTCTCTTTCAAGAAGAGCTTGTGCAACTGCATGCAGTTTGCTTAGATTATCCTTAAGCAGCTGCTCCGCATGATTATATCCCTTATCGATTATGGCTCTAATTTCTTTATCAATCAAGGCAGCGACTTCTTCGCTATAGTTTCTGCTGCGCGCTAAATCTCTTCCTATGAATACTTCGTCATGATCAGTTCCAAAAGTGATTGGCCCAAATACATCACTCATACCATATTCAGTAACCATCTTTCTTGCTATGTTAGTAGATCTTTCTATATCATTCTTTGCCCCCGTACTGATATCATTCAATACAAGTTTTTCTGCTACTCTACCGCCAAGCAAGCTCACAATTTCCTGCTCCAACTCGGATTTTGACATATAGAACTTATCCTGTTTAGGAAGAGATAATGTGTATCCACCTGCTCTACCTCTTGGTATGATTGATATCTGATGTACAGGATCCGCATTTGGCAGCAGCTTTTGAATCACTGCATGACCTGCTTCGTGATAAGCAGTAAGCTTTCTATCTTGCTCGCTAACTACTTTACTCTTCTTTTCTGGTCCTGCAATAACTCTTATAACTGCTTCTTCTATATCATGAAGTTCAATTTTTTTCTTATTCTTTCTTGCTGCTAACAGCGCAGATTCATTCATTACATTTTCAAGATCAGCCGGTGTAAAGCCCGGTGTTGATTTTGCAAGTATGTCTAACTCTACTCCAACTGCAAGAGGCTTGTTCTTTGCATGTATCTTTAAAATTTGCTCTCTTGCCTTTACATCTGGTATTCCAATCATTATTTGTCTATCAAAACGACCTGGTCTAAGTAATGCTGGGTCTAGTATATCAGGTCTATTTGTTGCTGCAATAATGATTACACCTTCATTTACACTGAAACCATCCATTTCAACTAGCAATTGATTTAGTGTCTGTTCTCTTTCATCATGTCCACCGCCAAGACCTGCACCTCTTTGACGACCTACTGCATCGATTTCATCAATAAATATGATGCATGGGGAGCTTTTCTTAGCTTGTTCAAACAAATCTCTAACTCTTGAAGCACCGACCCCAACAAACATTTCTACGAAGTCAGAACCACTTATTGAGAAGAATGGTACTTCAGCTTCCCCTGCTACCGCTTTAGCTAGATACGTTTTACCAGTTCCAGGAGGTCCTACCAAAAGCACACCCTTTGGTATTCTTGCTCCAAGCTCTATAAATCTTCTTGGTGCCTTTAAGAAATCAACTATTTCACCAAGTTCTTCTTTCTCTTCATCTGCACCTGCCACATCTGCAAAGGTTATCTTTCTCTTGTCATCAGTGTGCAGCTTTGCTTTGCTCTTGCCGAAGGACATAACCCTATTTCCTCCGCCTTGAGACTGCTGAGTCAATATGAAGAAAAATACAACCAATAGTATGATCAAGCCAACTGTAGGTATAATAGAAAGCCATGTGGCCGATTGACTTTTAGGTTCAATTTCTATAATCAACTTTCCTTGTGATACAAGATCAGTTACGATATTGCTACTTAAAAATTGTGTTAAAACAATACCTTCAAATTTTACACCCTGCACTGTATTGCCTGAAACAGAAGTCATAGTGCCTAGGTCAGATACCTTCATTCTGTTGATTTCGCCAGTTTGTATCTTATTAACTAAAGCTGTATAATCAAGTCTGTCCTTATTGGCTTCAATGCTCTGTACAAAATTAATAAACATTATAATGATAATAAATATCAATAAATAAAAACTAATTCCTCTTACGAATTTTTTCAAAATAGCCCTCCTTTAGCGCATACTCTATAGACTTTCCAGTAACCTTGCTGCGCTGGATAAATCTGCAATAATAACTATTTTATCACAGGCATATTTAAAACTCAACTTAATAATACCCTGTGCATTACACAAAACAACTAATCTATGACTTATAAAAGCTCATAGATTACCTATGCACCTTTTATTAAGTACTTGTTTTATTTTGTATACACTTCCGGTTTGAGAACACACACAAATGGAAGATTCCTATAAACTTCTGCATAATCTAAGCCGTAGCCTATAACAAACTCATCAGGTATCTGGAAGCCCTTAAACGCTATTTCTACCTCTGATTTTCTTTTATCCGGTTTATCAAGCAGACTGCACACCTTTACACTGTTTGCATTTCTTGATTTTAGATATTCCATCAAATAGCTTAGAGTTAAGCCTGAATCCACGATATCTTCAACAATTAATACATCCTTGCCTTGTATATCTCTCTCTAGATCCTTAATTATTCTTACTACCCCTGAGGACTTAGTGGAATGTCCATAGCTTGATACAACCATAAAATCCATAGTCAAGGGTAAATTAATTTCTCTCACCAGGTCTGATAAAAATATTACACAGCCCTTTAGAATTCCTATTACGACTAAATCCTTGCCTTTATAGTATTCTGTAATGATTGCTCCCAATTCTTTTGTTTTTGCTTTAATTTGTTCTTCAGTTATTAGTATTTCTTTAATGTCATTATGCATGTTGTTCCTCCTTTGCTCTATTCATATTATTATGTAAAAAGCCGTAATTATTACAGCTAAGTACGATCACATTTTGAGTATTTGATGTAATTTTATATTTTTCGCTAATGATACTGCCCAAAATCCAGACAATTTCATGGCCGTCTGCCAATAGCAGAATCTGATCCCGTTCTTCTCGAGGGATCTTTTTATCGATAAAATAGTCCTTTAGCTTTTTACTTCCCTTCATACCAATTGGTGAAAAAACATCACCTTGCTCCCTATTTCTGACAACTAGGTCATGCTTTACTTTATCAGCGTCTATGTAGATGGTATTAAAGCTTTTGGGGACTGAAGATAACTCACCGCTTTTAATGAATTTCACACTAAGCATCTCATTTATTTCATCAATAAAATTATCATAATCATATTTTAACTTATAATAACACTTTTTATCAGTGTTCTCAATCTTTTTACTGATAATTAAATTTTCATATGAAATATATGCCTTCATGTCTTTTGGCAATTCAATAGCTGCTCC
>JARBUB010000260.1 GCA_029239905.1 Clostridia bacterium | reverse complement strand
AAACATTTAATTCCTGATATGTTATTTTTTACAGAGGTAAGGTAATATATACATAAAAAAAATCCAGTGCATTCCGCACCGGATTATATAACTTATTTATAATTGCATTTTTAATCTTAAGTTCCTTCGCTCATTCTTCCCGTTATATGACTTTGCATGAACAGTATCTTCCTTATAAGTATTTCTCAACAAATTGTATATCACTGGCCTTATCTACATCATTGCCAACCTCAGGATATCCGGATATTACTACTGCACCCTTTATTCCTAAAAGTCTCTCTGTTTTTTTCTGCACAGCATTTATGGTAAGTATCCCTAATGCCATTCTTATCAAGAAACCAACTCCAAGAACCATTGCCATTTTGGCAGGATTCTTACGATATTCCAGCATCTGTTCGATAAAGGCCTTACACTTATCTGTTACTGCCGGGTTAAATAGGAATATATTGCCTCCCGTGAATTGTCCTTCCCTAAGTCTTGCATAGGTACGCTTAACTTCAGGATATTTCATATCATTTACTCTTTTGTCTACTACGGAATAACACAGGTCTGCATTCATGTCCAAGGCTTTGTTAATAAAATCCTCTAAAGCCTCCACAGTAAGCATTGGAATGTCGGAAGTTGTTATAAGCACTTGCTTGTCATTTTTAAAGTTCTCCATAGCCAGCAATGCATTGGTCACAATCGAGTCAGTGCCTTCCACTATAAAATCAACTCTATCACCAATGATTGCTTCTAGCTGCTCCTTAGGTCCCACCACTGTAATTTTCTCTATTAAGGAAGAGTTTCTTAAGGTGTTGATGACATATTCTATCATATATTTATCCTTAAGCTTAATTAGGGCTTTATTCCCCAATTGTGTAGTGATATCATTTTGATTATTGTCCGCCGAATTGGGATTAACCTTTTTATTCCCCGCAAGCACTATTACATTCATAATGATACTTCCTTCTTTCTCTATTTTTATTATACCTTAGCTATGTGACCCTTCCATCATCTTCAATATGGACTTTTCTGCATTTTCTATATGTACCCGTGCAAGCTTCTCTGCTTTATCCACATCTCTGTTTGATATTGCTTCAACTATTGCATAGTGTTCCCTAGAGGTTTCCTTGGACTTGTTAACTTTTTTATGGTATATCTCTCTAAAGCGCTGTACCTGTTCTATAAGATTATTGTTTAACTGTATCAGTCTTTCATTTCTGCTGGCTCTGAATATAGCATCATGAAATTCAAAGTCTTTGTGTATCAGCTCATCAATATCTTCATCTATGGACTTATGAAATTCCAAAGCGTATATCTCCAACTCTTCAATTTCATTTGCGTCCATTCTGATTGAGGCCAGTCCCGCTGCCAATCCTTCCAGAGATGCTCTAATTTCCATTACTTCTGTAAGATCCTTCACTGATAAATCAGCTACATAAGCACCCTTACGAGGCAGCATTATGATAAGTCCTTCCAGCTCAAGCTTTCTGATTGCTTCTCTAACAGGGGTTCTGCTCACCCCTAAGGACTCTGCCATTTGAACCTCCATAACACGTTCTCCTGGCTTCAAGTCCCCTGAAATTATCGCATTTCTAATGGTTTCAAATACGATCTCTCTTAAGGGCTTATATTGATCAATCTTTATCTCAAACATCTTATTATCCATTACACATCTCTCCCGTCAAATGTTTTAACTACAAATACTTCGTTGACTAGAGTCTTTATATTATCATATGCACTGTATGCTGTAGTCATATCTTCAAAAACACCAAAAACCGTGGGGCCACTTCCACTCATCAAGCTTCCAATAGCACCATTTTCAATGAGTTTTTGCTTTAATTCTATAATGATGGGGTGCATCTTAGTAGTTACAGTTTCTAAAACATTTCCCATATACCTATTTATTTCTCTTAGATTTTGGTTTTCAATAGCCTGCAGCATCGCGGGGATGTTAGGCCTTTCCTCAATTTGCTTAAGTTTTAGACCTTGGTAAACATCTCTGGTCGATACTCCTACATCAGGTTTTGCCAGTAATATCCAACAGTCAGGAATACTTTTTATAACCGTAAGCTTTTCACCTAAACCTTCTGCCAGGCATGTTCCCCCTTGTATGCAAAAGGGTATATCTGCTCCAAGCTTACTGCCTGCATCCATTAGTTCAACTTTTGTGAGCTTAAGATCCCAGGCCTTATTAAGCAGCTTCAATACGGCTGCAGCATCAGTACTGCCTCCTGCTAAACCTGCTGCCACAGGTATCCTTTTTTCTATATGAATATGCACTCCTCTTTTTACGTTGTATTTTGTGGTGAGGTAAAGAGCAGCTTTGTAGGCTATATTTGTTTCATCAGTAGGTATTATTGATGAATCTGAGGTTAATTTTATACCCTCAAATCCACTTCTTACAGATATTGTATCATATAAAGCAATTGTCTGCATAATCATGGCTACATCATGATAACCATTAGGTCTTTTGCTTAATACATCCAATGCGAGATTTATCTTCGCCGGAGCTTTGATCGTATAAGTCATACATTCACTCTCCACATTTTGTATTTTCATATACCTTATTTTATTATATTTTACATAAAAACGAAAGTGGAAGTTTCTATATGCTTTGCACTGAACATTTTACAATAGGTCAGAATGTGTAAAACATTTTCCTCTGTTCATATGTTGCAAAAAATACATACCTAGATGAATAAAAAGATACAAGTGATTGAGATAAATGTTTTCAGGGAAACCAGTCCCAATATTTGCAAATAAAAAAGCAGGAGGTTTAACTCCTGCTGAGGGCTGGCACAGAGCATCATTTCTTGCTGAAGCAAGAGGATGCCTATACCCGCCCTTACAGACTGCTTATTATTTTGATTTACTTGATCTTACGTTTTTGAGTATCATTATTTGCATTCCAGTTGACACTTTGCTTGGATTTTCTATGTTGTTTAGCTTAACTAGCGCATCAACCGTTGTATTATATCTCTTTGCTATACTCCACAGAGTATCATCCTTTTGTACAAGGTATATTGTAACAGCTGGTATTCTGCTCTGATCTACAGCTATACCTTCTACCTCTTCAACTCTGTTTACCAGCTTCTTCTCAGTTTGCTTGTAGGCATCAGCTGCTACACTGATAACTACTCTGATTTCTATCATCTGACTATTCATAGGCGAGAAGTTCAAGCTTTCAACATTGCACTTAGCAATACATTGCATGCCAAGTTTTAAGCCTGGTATTTCAACAAAGTGTCTGAAGGGAATCTGCTCCATAAGGCTGCACATTGGCTCACCGCTGAAGGAGGACATATAGATTGCATCTGTCTCTAAAACTCCTTCAACCATTACCTTATCATCAAATATCTTTATTTCATTTATTACAGGAATTGCATTCACATAGCATACATTTTCAATTTCAGGATCTCCATGTCTTATGGATATGCTTTCCTTAATAACTGTATTTGAACGGCCTTTACCTACATACTCATTCATCTTAACCATTTCTTTGCCTATTTCAAGTCCGTTGCTTGGGCTATATGCATCTACAACAGCTTCTTCTTCAGCGTCCTTATAAACCTTTGTATTTACATAGATAACTGCCTCAATTGTCAGCAGCTTCTTTTCTCCCTCTTCATTTTCTACTGCGTCAATATAGAGCTGGCCGGGACTAATCTCTGTCACACAGTCCATATTTCTTTCGGCAGCAGGCACTTCTATGTATTGGCTGAAGGGTAGTTCAAATTCCAGGAAATTAATAGAATTCGCTTCGTCCATTGCAACATATAGCATATTGACACTCAGTACTCCACTTAATTCTACCTTTCCATCTGTAATTTTATCTTCTTTTAATATGGCTTTAAAATCTGTTTTTAATATCTTCTGAACTGCTGGCTTCTCTGGTGATACAGCCATCTGCTCATTGATATTGTATTGATCCTTGTTATAGGATACAACTTGCTTCATCTTGCAGGGTTCTCTTAGAATTTGTATGTCTGAAAGTCCTCTTAT
>JARBUB010000259.1 GCA_029239905.1 Clostridia bacterium | reverse complement strand
AACTCGGGCTCGGGCAGCTATTAAGTTGTGTTCTATTGATATAAATCATAATAATCACACCTATATGTTTTGCACTAAACATCTTACATCAAATCCAAATAGTGCAAAACATTTTCCTTAATCCATATGCTGCGAAAAATACTTTTGCAACATATCTCATTGAATTTCTTTTCAGTTTAACACTACGTGGATAAATTTGTCAAGTAAGCCTTTAGCATTTTATTATCCTACGAAGCCGTTACCGACTACACCAATGCTTTCATTTATATACATAAAACAGGACGGATCTAAGTCCTTCACATATTCTTTAAGTATGACCAGTTCTGCATTGCTTACAAGAGTTTTTATAAGCAGCTTTTCTTCATTATTATAAGTGCCAAGCCCTTTTATCAGAGTAGCACCTCTCTTTATTTCACTATGTATGAATGCTGTTATCTCCACATATTTATCCGAAATAATGGTTACTTCATAATCCCGTCTAAATCCTGTAATAATGAAGTCTGTAATTTTGCCGGAAACATAAATGGATACCATCGAATATAGTATATTATTTAAAGTTATATTTGGAATTAACAAGGAAGATGAAACAATTGTGACGTTTAATATTGTAAAAAATAGTCCTATGGAAATACCATATTTATTCTTTAGAAAGAGTCCCACCAAAGCCTCCGGACCATTGGCAACACCCAATCTTAATACAAGCCCCCCAGATATTCCAAATAATATTCCAGAAACAAGTACCGCCAGCACCACATCAATTTCAAGCACAGGTAATAGCTTGACAACCCCTATAAGCACTGTAAAAAATGTAAAGCAAGTAAATGCGTATATGATTTGTTTTATCCCAAAGGTGATATATGCCCAAATCAATATAGGAATACATAGCGCTGCCAACACCAGCTGTATGTTTGCCGGATACCATAGTATAATAATTGTCGCAATCCCGCCAAGTCCTCCAGATATTAAGTTGTTTGGCAATAGCACATTATTGAATGAGTAAGCTCCTATCAGTGCTCCTAAAAACAAAAATGCAATTATCCTTATATATTTCTTCATGCATGCTCTCCTTAGATCAAAACCTTTTACTTATTAGTAAGAATAATTATACCTTACTTAGAAAGATTATGAAATGGCGTAACAAAAGAGACCAACTTTCCACTTGGTCTCTTTTGCAATGTTATTCGTAACTATTTATCCTATTTCTCCATCTGCCTTTAACTTCTTGATCTGCCCTATTATCCTACTCTGTGCATCTACAATTTCTGGGACTTTGATATCTCCAATTAATTCATAAATCTCAATTAGAATTAATACAGAATTTCTGGGTAACCCCTCAAATATCTTACATTGGATTGCTCCACTTGCCCCTTTTATCCCTATGGCTAACTCAACAATATCAACCTCTCGCAAAACTCTTTGCATGGACCGTTTATCAAGCTTTTTCAATTCATTTTCAAGCAAACTCGTTGCCTCTGAATATGGCTTTAGATTTTCTATTTCTCCAACCAACCTATTGATTTTAGCTGCTTTATTTGTACTGTCTGTTTCAAAATGCCTGTTGATTTCTTCTGAGAAATCTTCTCCAAAGAAGGATGATAACTTCTCTCTGACGACCCAAGGATACTCACCCATTTGAATTGACATTATTCCTTCCTTGATTAAGATTCTTGATAAAAGCTCTTTACCGGTGAAGTTTCCTGTATGTATGTAATTATCTAGCAGAGCCCGCAGTTCAAAAGGCTCAGTTCCATACAACAGTAAATCCAGTCCTTTTTGCAGTAAGAAGGGATAATGATCATTAACCTCCGATTCAAGAGATAAAAGACCTTCTCTGTGCGCCTTCTTAGAAAGCGTAATGATAATATCCAAAACCTGCAAGCATTTTAGCTTATCTTCTGTACTACAGGAAGTTTTGTTTAAGATATTAAAGTCATACATTCTGGTTTGCTCCTTTAAAGTTAGATTTGAGAACCTTAAAATCATACTTTTTCTATATTCATTTGGCGAAATTCCATAAATCCTTTTAAAAGCTTTATCAAAAGCATCCTGTGAATGAAAACCGAAGCTATATGCTATCTCATTTATTGTCTTTGATGAATAAGCAAGCTCATAAGTAGCTTGGGATAGCCGCCTTTCTCTAATATATTCCATTACGGTTTTGCCTGACTCAAGTTTAAACATTCTATGAAAATGATATTTAGAGAAAAAAGTTAAGTCTGCTAATTCATCTAGAAAAATATCTTCTGTAAGATGCTCCTCTATATAATCAATACTTCTTTGAATACTATCGCCATTCTTCATTTGCTTTTGACCTCCGGAGATTATAAATTAATTATAAATTAAGCTGGATTTTTAATCTCGAACTTTTTTGCTATATATCATATAATTTCTGTTGCAATGCTGCTATCCAAAAATAGTTAATGAAGCAGAGATCAAATTTATATTTGATCTCTGCTTCATTTGATCCTTCATGCAAATGATTTTACTTCTCCTTATTCTACAGATGTATAAAATCATTATCTAGCAAATCCTAAATAATAGGAATCCACACCTCCGCTAAATAGCCATTATCCGTCCTATAGCATCTTTCTAGTTCCGGTACATCAGGCTTGTGTTCGTAACTCACCTCTTGAAACCATTCAGGAATCCTATTCCAAATTTTCGAAATTGTATCGAGTTCTTCATCCTCCCCGCAGGATGTACTGAAAACTACCCAGCTTGATTTTGGTATTTCTAGAATCTCAAAGGTTTCAGGTATTGGCGTTTCAGGACATTCAGCCGTAAGCATAAATTTAAATGACCCATCCGATTTAAATCCATATAAAGCTGTTCCCAATAGCTTTTCACTTTGAGGTCCCTCTGGTCCATAACCAGCAGCATCCCTGATCCTTTGCCTCAATCCATTTTGCCAACTTTGTACTACGAAATCATTAATATCTATATAACCTTTATCCTCATCATATGCTACCTCAATTGACTTACCGAAAAGCTTACAAGATATCCCTTCCTCAATTCTATAGTCCATTTCAACATCTCCTTTAATCGTCATGTGAAAGGATATGCGTGGATAGGCTTTAAGATGAATGCCCTTATTACGTGCCAAGGAGGGCAGTACCCCGTGTATCTTCTGAAAAGCACGTGAAAATGATTCATTGGTGTCATATCCATATTTCAGAGCAAGGTCAATAATTCTTATTTCAGTGTTTTGAAGCTCTAATGCTGCAAGAGTAAATCTCCTGCGTCTTATATACTCAGATAGAGCAATATCAGTTATAAAAGAAAACATCCTCTGAAAATGATATACTGAACAGCATGCTTTTTTAGCAGCTTCTTCAAAATCAATATCTTTGTCTAAGTTATCTTCTATATATGCTATGGCACCATTCATACGTTCAAGCCAATCCATTTGCATAACCTCCTTTCCAACTAAAGTATATGATATTTAAAATAATCGCACTTGACTTCCTATGCACAAATTTGTCATATTATTATTTCTATAATACAATCCAGTATCGTCTGAGCAGCGTGTTCTTGCTCTCACAAAACACTTCTGACTCAAATATCCCTCCATTACTTTCTATAATCTTTATAGATCCGACATTATCGTAATTGCACGTAATCAAATTCTTATCCAACCCCAAAGACTTAGCTTTTTTAAGTGCAAGTTTTAGAATTGCTATTCCATACCCCTTTTGCCTATGTAATGGAGATATATCATAGCCAATATTGCCCGCGTAACTTCTCACAAATTCATTATCACTACTAGGTCTAACTCTAGTAACACCTAATAGCATACCTTCATTATTTGTTAACCAAAACGTATGTGTAGTTACCCAATCTTCAGGTATATCAATTCCCTTTGCATGATTCTGAAGCTTTAGCACATATTTATCAAAGTCCTCTAGAGCTTCTTTATACATATCATAATAACTAGCTTCTCCTGAATCTTTATATGCCTGAACCATAGCTGCGAACTGTTCCTTATATTCTAAATTAGGTTCTACTAAAAAAATATT
>JARBUB010000258.1 GCA_029239905.1 Clostridia bacterium | reverse complement strand
GGAAGATCATGAGATAAAGAATAAGCTGGTGAGAAAGAAGTTTATAAGCACCGCAGTAGAAGAAGAAGAATACTACAATGAAGAGATGGTAGCAAGGTGTATAGAGACCAACGCAGGGGAATACCAGATAGATTGGAATGGCTATCCTGGATTGGATATTGTAACAGCAATGCCGGATTGGCAGAGTATTATGACTGTGACGATGACAAGGGCAGGAAGATTATATGCGATCTTATATTTATCAGCTTCAATAAAAACGAAGGAGTTTGGTGCAGGGGAATATAACTTCATCAAGACCTTATGTGATCTTTTTATTTAATATTTAAGGGATAGGCGAGATGCCTGTCCCTTATTATCAGACAAATTGCATATTATAACGTAAATATGTATAATTTAATAATAAATGTATGTTGCGAAAAACAATTATTAAAACAAAATCAGTAGGGGCATCTGCTTTTGTATTATCAAATATGTATTTTTCACAACATACGAACAGGGGAAAATGTTTTGCACTACAGGGATTAATACAAGAGGTATAGTGCAAAACATATAATATCAACAAATGGAGGGGTTAATTTGAATAAAGCTTTTAGCTTTCGAAATAAAGGACTAATTATACTAACAGTAGTTTTGCTGTTGGTTATTGTGTTTTTTACAAGCATTATAAACTACTTAATTGACTATCAATGGTTTTCTGAACTAAATTTTCAAGAGGTATTTTTTAAGAAGATTGTGACTCAAGCACAGTTTTTTATACCAGCATTTATCATCTTATTTGTAATAATGTTTGCCTACATGAAAATTATTAATGCTCATTCTGAGAAGAAGAGCGGTATTGGGATATCAGCTAAAGAGCGTAGACTGAAAGGTTTGATTTTCGGACTGGTTTCAGCGGCAGTAGCATTTGTATTTTCTTTAGTTTTTGTATCCGAGATTTGGTACAATTTCTTGATATATATAAATAAAACGCCATTTAACCTTACAGATCCAATTTTTAATAAGGACATATCTTTTTATGTATTTGAACTGCCCTTCTTAAACAACTTATACAGCTTTTTGCTGGGATTTGTATTTGTATTATTTGTAATAAATATTATATATAACGCAGCAACTATTTTTTCTTCAAATGTTCCAAGCTATGAGAACCATGATAATATCACGACGATACATAAGCCTGAAAGCATATACAAGAGCGTTTTATCAGCTGCTTCCAGACAGCTTACACTACTTGGTGGTATATTCTTTTTACTTCTTGCTTTTGGATTCTATATTAGAATGTTTGAACTTCTATATTCGAGCAGAGGAATTGCCTTTGGAGCTAGTTATACTGATATACATGTAAATTTACCTTTTAATTATGCTTATATTGCTCTTTGTCTTTTGACTGCAGTGCTTATGTTTGCATCCTGGGGCAAGAGAAAGTTAAAGATGGTGGCATTTGGACCAATATTACTGGTAGTAGCACTGGTTATTTCCGGTTTGGCATCTACGGGAATTCAAAGTGTTGTTGTTGCACCAAATGAACTTGCAAAAGAAGAGCAATACTTACAGAATAATATAAACTATACAAATTACGCCTATGGATTAGATAAGGTGCAGGTTACACCTTTTGCCGTTAAGCAAGATCTAACAGCGCAGGATATAGAAAATAATAGGGTCACTGTTAATAACATTCCTATAAATGACTATAGATTAGCATTAGATATATACAATCAAATACAAGGGTTAAAGAACTACTACCAGTTTAATGATTTAGATATAGACAGGTATATGATAAACGGAATATACAGGCAGGTGTTCATTTCACCTAGAGAGCTCCTGACCTCGAACATTCCTTCGCAGAATCAAGGAACATCATGGATAAACAGATATTTGAAGTATACTCACGGCTATGGTGTGGCAATGTCACCAGTTAATGAAGTAACACCTTCCGGTCAACCTAGCTTGTTTATTAAAGACTTGCCTGTTGTATCAGATGTAGATATAAAGATAGACAGACCTGAAATATACTATGGTGAACTTACAAAGGACTTCGTAATAGTGAATTCTAGAGAAAAGGAATTCAATTACCCTACTAGTAATGCAAACGTTGAAAGCACTTATGAAGGAAGCGGAGGAATCAAATTAAGCTTTCTTAATAAGTTGATGTTTGCTGTAAGGGAAGGCAAGCTTAATTTCTTACTATCGCAGGATTTAAATGCGGATAGTAAAATATTGATTAATCGTGAAATACAGACAAGGGTACAAAAAGTAGCGCCGTTCCTAATTTACGATGAAGACCCATATATCGTAGCAGCCGATGGCAGACTTTATTGGATAATAGATGCTTATACTGTAAGCAGCCGGTATCCGTATTCAGAGCCAATAGATGAAAAATCAAATATTAACTATATAAGAAACTCTGTAAAGGTTGTAATAGACGCTTATAATGGTACTACAAGCTACTATATTGCAGATAGTACGGATCCAATCATTCAAACTTACTCAAAGATATTTAAAACACTGTTTAAACCTTTAAATGAAATACCTGCATCATTAAGTGCACATATTAGATATCCTCAAACGATGTTTGATATACAATCAAATATATACAAAAAGTATCATATAAAGTCAGCAAGAGAGCTATACAACAAGAGTGATATTTGGGATATTGCGACTCAAATTTATACTGCTGAAGAAAATAAGGATCAACAAGTAGTAGAATCATCTTACCTAATAATGAGGCTGCCTGACAGCAAAAAAGAAGAATTCCTATTGATGGTACCTTATACACCACAAGGGAAAACAAACATGGTAGCTTGGCTTGCTGTAAAAAATGACGGAGAGGATTATGGACAGCTTGTTCAATATGATTTCCCTTCCGGTCAAATTATAGAAGGACCTATGCAAGTCGAAGGAATAATAAGCCAAGACACTGTAATAGGACCTCAATTAAATCTACTTGCAACTGGAGGTAATTCAACGGTAGTTAGAGGAAATTTGCTGACGATACCAGTTGAGGATTCATTGCTTTATGTAGAACCTATCTATATTAAAGCCGCTAACGCCAATGCACTACCTGAAATGAAAAAGGTAGTAGTATATTATAAAAATAGGGTTGTCATGGAGGATACACTGGAGCAAGGCTTGGAAAGAATATTTCAGTTAAAAAACAACCAGCCTGGAACAGGGCAGCCAGAGCAACCACAGCCGCCAATAACAGGCGGGGCAGAGAATACAGCGACTTTGATAGTCAGGGCGAATGAAGCATTTAGGCAATCACAAGAAGCCATGAAGGCTGGCAATTGGACAGAATACGGTGATAGGTTAAATGAGCTGGAAGAAATACTTAATAAGTTAAATGCTCTGACAACTCAAGGTACGGAGACTGAGTCCCCAGTAGTTACACCGATAAATCAATAGCATGCAAAAGCCCTCCAGTTTATGTTGGAGGGCTTCTTTTATAGGATAGCGGTATTTGTCAAAAAAGTAAAATAGCCCTGGGGGGAGGGCTATCACATAGGTAACTATACTTATGTAGCTATTTATCATTTGTAAAATGTATTAATAGTATTATCAATTTCAGAAAAAATATTCACAGTCCAGGAAATTAAATGTAAAATAGTATTAATGTATAAAAGCTCGGACATATTACAAAATATATTGAGTAAGATAAAAAGATATTTTGAGAAATTATAGAAATAGGGGGAGTACCTGAAATGAAGGAAGTGACGATATACGCAGATGGTGCATGTAGCGGAAATCCAGGACCTGGAGGCTATGGCACTGTGTTACTATATAATGGTATGCAAAAGGAGTTATCCGAAGGCTACCGGGATACAACCAACAATAGAATGGAGATAATGGGTGTAATAAAGGGCTTAGAAGCTTTGAAGCACAGATGTAAGGTAACAGTATACAGCGATTCTAAATATGTTGTAGATGCCATTGAAAAGGGCTGGCTTGCTAATTGGAGAAAAAATAACTGGGTTAAAAGCAATAAAGAAAAGGTGTTAAATATAGATTTATGGAAAAGACTAATAGTCCTTATGGAGCTGCACGAAGTAAGCTTT
>JARBUB010000257.1 GCA_029239905.1 Clostridia bacterium | reverse complement strand
AAACTCTGTTCTAAAAAGACCAATGCCTTGAGCCCCATTTTCAATAAGTCCGGGAAGCTCAGCGATGCTTGCCATGTTGCCAAACAGCTCTACCTCTATCCCGTCTTTTGTAACGGAGGCTTTGTCCTTATAGCCTTCCAGTTCTTTTTTTTGCCTGTTCATCAATTCCAGCTTCTGCTTGTATTGATCTAAAACATTCTTATCAGGACATATAAATATAATGCCAGATTCACCATCAAACACAATGATTTCATGATCCTTTACCTTGTCTAGAATCCCTTCCGCTCCAACAATTGCAGGTACACCCATAGCCTTTGCCAATATGGCGGTATGAGAGGTCTTAGCACCTGCCTCCGTTATGATTCCCATAACCAATTCCTTATTGATGTGCACCATTTCACCGGGCATCAAGTCCCTTGCAACGATGATACAGGGTTCCTCTATAACAGCTACATCCTGCTTATCTGCTCCTGATAATATTCTGATGATCCTGGCAGCAACATCTCTGATGTCATGAGCTCTTTCTTTTAGATAAGCATCCTCCAACCCTTCAAGTATTACTGCAAAGTGTTCAGCTGCTTCATGTACTGCCCATTCAGTATTTTTCTTCTGATTATCTATTTGTATTTTTATTAGATTGGCCAATTCTTCATCTTCTAAGATCAATATATGAGCTTCAAATATCTGTGCCTCATCCTCACCGATTGTCTCTCTGGACTGCTGTACAAGTATCTCCAGCTGTTGTTTTACTATATCCTTTGCCTTGAGAAATCTAATCCACTCATAGTCTGCATCTGTGATGCTTTTCTTCATAAAATCACTTGAGTTTTCTTTTTTTACTAGTACGGAACCAATGGCTATTCCTTTTGAAACCCCGTTACCAAGTAAATGCTCCATGGTAGCCCTCCTATTTATCAAAGCTTTCCAAAATAGTTTTCAAATCTTCTATGGCTGCTGCTTCATCCTCTCCCGATGCCTCAATCCGCAGTACATCTCCCTTGACTGCTCCCATACTCATGATAGAAAGAATGCTCTTGGGATTATAGGCTTTCTCTTGTCCATTCTTATATACTTTAATATCTGATTTATATTTCATAGATGCCTTGGAGAATTCACTGGCCGGTCTAGCATGCAGTCCTTCATTATTCTTTACTTCAATCGTTGTTTGAATCATATTTATTCACCAACCCTTTCATTATGCACCCATGTTCTCAAGAAGATATTTTTCCGCTTCCACTGACCATATCCCATTGTGTTTGGCGATAATCTCCGCTAGCTTCGCATAGTGTACATTTTGCTTGCCTTTTTCTGCAAATTCCTCAAGGGCTGTCAGCTCCATATCAATGCATGTATAGATAAGCTTTTTCCCTCCGGGTATTTTGGGAAGGTTTAATGTGGCATCAATAACACTATCTATTCCGCCTATATGTGTTACCATGACAGCAGGATTTATAAGCTTTTGCTCTGTCATTTTCAAGGATTCCAGCATATCATCCGTATTGCCACCGCTAGTTCCTACAATATGGGTTGAAGTATAATGCACATTATAAAAATTAAGCATTGCCGAAAATTCCTGATCTACAGGTCCGGCAAAGAAATTCAAGCAGCCGTCTCGTGCAAGTATTTTGTCTGCTTGTTCTACGACAGGCTGCACCGGTGCATATACATATACATCGTCATAGCCTGTATGATCCGATAAAGCCATCAGATAATCTGTTGCATTCTCTATATTTCTTGTATTCACAAATTGAATGTCTACACCTGCCTCTTCCGCAACCTTTTCATTAAAGATTGAAGCAGCTCTGCGGAGTCTCTCTTCATCAACATCTGTAACAACAAGCAAACTTGGCTTTAATTCATTATGAATGGCATAATCAATGGCGCCTAAGCCCATTGCTCCTGCCCCTGCCAGAAGAGCCATCTTGCCGCCCTTTTTTATTCCCATTTGATGCTCGTAGCAGCCTGGTTTTGTATGATAGTTTGCATGAAATGCACCTATGATACAGGACATGGGCTCCGATAATGAAGCATCAAAATAGGATTCTCCGCTGTAGTTCAGCAGGCACCCTAACTCCATTACCTGATGAGGTATCACCGTATAAGTTGAAGCTCCACCGAAAAATGGGAATGAGTATCCCGGTGAGTATAAGCTGCCTTTATAGTTCAGTGCAGGCTGTATCGCGAATTTTTCTCCTGCCTTAAATTGATGCTTCCATTTGTCACCAACCTCTACAATAACGCCTGCAAATTCATGACCTATTATGATTGGGTTCTGATCTATATCTTTGGGTACTCTCTTATGCTTTGTTCCCTGTATTACTGCTTTATAAGTCGACATACATATACTGTCTGTGATTACCTTTACTAAAATCTCATCTTCTTTAATTGCAGGCAAATCAAATTCTTCTAATCTTAAATCATTTGCTCCATATAATCTAACTGCTTTTGCTTTCATTAAGACCCCTCCAATTCCTTATTTATATAAAAATATGATATTTACTTGTTCTTTCAAGCTGTTAATATCCGCTTCGGAAGGCTGATTCCCATAAATCATAACTGTAGCTGTACCACATGCCACCGCCAGCTTGATCATCTCCTCCGGCTCCAGCTTCTCATGAACACCATAGCTTAAAGCGGCAACCATGGCATCCCCTGCGCCAACTGTACTTTTAACCGTTGTTTTTATACCCTCAGCAACCGCAACCCAAGAGTTTGTTACAAAAACTGCGCCTTTTTCACCACAGGATACGGCTGCCATTTCAGTACCCTTTACCAACAATCTCTTCGCCAGTTCAATAACCTCATCCATGTTTTTAGTTTGTGTTTGGTACAGCCTCTCAATTTCGTGGATGTTTGGCTTTACAAGGTAGGGCCCTGCTTCAATACCGTTTTTTAGCAATTCTCCATCTGCATCAAGAATGCAGCGTATTCCGGCAGTCTTCGCTGTTTCAATCCACAGCTTGTAAATATCCTTATCTACTCCTTGTGGTGTACTTCCTGTAAGTACAAGCACATCGTCCTTATTCATGTTTTCAAACAGCTCTTGACTAAGCTTCTCTATGACTTCTTTGCTTACTACAGGTCCAGGCTCATTTATATCTGTAACAATGTTATTGATTGGATCTGAAATCTTCACATTGGTTCTTGTTTCACCCGCTACATATAGAAATTCATGCTCTATTTTTAATATGTCCAGGCTATTCTCAATAAAGCTGCCACCTTGCCCCGCCAATATACCAAAGGCTTTACTTATTCCTCCTAAGCTGGAAATCGTCTTAGAGACGTTAATTCCCTTCCCCCCTGCTTCTACCATGATTTCTGAAGCACGGTTGACACTTCCTGCTTTAAAATTCTTTATAACCATTACCTTATCAACAGCAGGGTTCAGCGTTACAGTTATTATCATTTCCTCACCTCTAACTACTTTGAAGTAAATATACTGTGAATCAGATCTGCATCCCTTGACGCCACTAGTTTTTCTGCATCAGCATCTTCTTCTATGGCGGTTGCAATATTGGATAATATATTGATATGCTCATTCCCGACGCCGGCAATACCAATAATCAGATATGCCATCTCTCCATTGAAGTCAACGCCATCAGGATATTGCAGTACAACCATTCCTGACCTTTTAATACGTTCTTTTGCTTTTCCTACACCATGTGGTATTGCAACACCTTTCCCTATATAGGAAGTCAATTGTCTCTCTCTTTCCAGCATTGCTTCAATATAGTCATATTCTACATAGCCATTTTTATAGAGCAGCTCGCCCGCTTGCCTGATAGCTGTTTCATAATCTACACTTGGTTGATTTACTAATATGTTTTCCTTCTTTAAAATGATGTTTTCTTCTTCAAGCTCAACAATTGCTTGTTTTTTTCCTTTTACTTTTGCAAGGTTTTCTATGAGGTAATCATATTGTGATTCATCTATAAAATCCTTGATTGAAATATGTTCTGCATTTGGTCTGGCAGATTTAGCCCTGGCTGTCAGATTCTCGTGGGTTACCACTACATCTGCATCTGCAGGTATATCTTCTATTGCTGCATTCACT
>JARBUB010000034.1 GCA_029239905.1 Clostridia bacterium | reverse complement strand
TGAAACGCTGTCAAAGTTTTAACTTTGACAGCGTTTTTTTATTTCAGCACAAAGTAATAATAATCGCCTTGCCAGTCTGTCCAGGTACTATAACCTGCAGCCTTTAATTCATCAATTAGATCCTTATCCTTCTCCATAACGGAAAATAAAGGAATACCATTGGCTTTGCCATGAAGCTCAAGCAAATAATAATTCGTGAAGATATCAATTGCCTGGAAGCTTTCCTCTTCCGTAACAAAGTGAGGCTCTCCCTTGTAAAGATAAATGCCGTTGAAGCCATTAATATTAACAAAACAATCATGTTCCTTAAGATAATCAAAAAATTCCTTGGTAGGCTTTTGGAAATAAAATGCTATATGAAACATTCCATTTCTTCTTGCTGTAAAAGGCAGATTAACAAATTCCTCATAGGTTGCATTCCAAGGTCTTATCACATAGTCTGATTTCTGGATGTTTGGATCAAGCTTTTCAAACTCCTTCATGGCTAATAAATGCTGCTGCTCTATGTGAAAGTTATATTTTCTCATCATCGTGATGCTTTCAACGGAAGACGCATGGGTGGAAAATGCAATTCTTTGTACCTTGCCAGCTTGCAAATCCTTTTTTGCATGTTCTAGAACAAACTCTGTAAGCAGCTTGGCTATTTTCATTCCTCTATAATCCTTGTGAACCCTGATGCCCTCAAGCCAGCCGGTGCCGTCAGCCAAAATAGAATATTTATCTGTGCCAACTACTTTATTTGTATCTGAATCAACTGCAGCGATAAATATGCCTTCCTTGTCATCTATCCAGCTGTGAAGAATGGAGGGAAGATAATCTAGGCCGTCCCATATATTCTTGCATATCTCAAGCACATCATCATAGTCCTCGTGTTGTAAATCCCTTAATACTATCATATAAGTCCTCCTTGCCCAAAATATATACAGTTATTTTCTTATATTATACGACTTTGATCATCGGATTTCAGTATATATATATATTGCTACTTTAAAAATTAGCAAAATAGATTATAATGATGATAGGATGACAAAAATAGGGAAATCCAAATTAATTAGATAAATATTAATTTTAAATACATTAGGAGGGTAAAAATGGAGCTTACAAAGTTTAGCCCTGTGGAAACACAGGTACAAGAAAAAGTCGATATGAATGCTCTTACAGAAGAGCAAAGACAAAGGGTTCAAGAAATAGTAAAGGATATTAATGTAGAGGACTCACAGTTTGTGCTCCAATATGGGCTGGGAGCACAAAGTCAGATTGCCAGCTTTGCGGACAATGTGCTTAATGAGGTAAGGGCAAAGGATGGCGGCTTTGTTGGGGAGATCCTTTCAGACCTAATGATAAAGGTAAAAGAAATAGATGTAGACGGCGTGTCAGATAAGAGCTTTATGTCCAAAATACCTCTGGTAGGTGGACTTATGGACTCAAGCAAAAAGTTTGCTGCCAGATATCAAAAGCTGGGTACAGAGATAGAGAAAATCGTTGAAGAGCTGGATAAATCCAGAATGCAGATTCTTAAGGATATCACCCTTTTGGACTACATGTTTGAAAAGAATCTTGAGTATTTAGGAAATCTAAATTATTACATTATTGCTGGTAGTATTAAGCTTAAGGAACTCAATGAAGAAACTGTACCTGCTATGCAGCTAAAGGTGCAAAACACCAATGATCCCGTGGAAGCTCAAAAGCTTAATGATTTATTGCAGCTAGTGAATAGGTTTGAAAAGAAGATACATGACCTAAAGCTAAGCAGAATGATTGCAATCCAGACAGCACCACAAATAAGGCTGATACAAAATAATAATCAAGTGTTAGTAGAGAAAGTACAAAGCTCAATATTAAATACCATTCCACTTTGGAAAAACCAAATTGTTATTGCTCTAAGTCTATATAGACAAAAGAAAACTCTTGAGGTACAAAGACAGGTGACAGATACAACCAATGACTTGCTCCGCAGGAACTCTGAAATGCTGAAGGAAAGTACCATAGGCATAGCGAAGGAAAATGAAAGAGGGATAGTAGATATTGAGACACTGAAGAAAGTAAATGTAGACTTAATATCAACCATAGAAGAAACCTTAAAGATTCAGCAGGAGGGCAAAGAAAAGCGTAAACAGGCAGAGATAGAACTGTCTAATATCGAGAAGGAACTTAAGGATAAGCTTGTAGGAATAAAAACAAGCGATCCTATTAAATTAAGATAGATTTGCATATGTGGGCATGCTAAGGTTAAGGTTTCTATAGAAATATAATCTTGGTATGCCCCCTACTTTTTTTGGCGAATAAATAATTGCAGAATTCATACTATATGTTATGCACTTACATCTTATATAAAATCGAAATAGGCAAAACATTTTCCTCTGTTCATATGTTGCGAAAATACATATTTGATAATACAAAGTGGGTGCTTCTACTGATTTTGTATATGATAAATATTTTTCAAAACAGATACTAAAGTACTATTTACGGAATACTAATAATAATGTATACTTGATATTAGCACCAGGTAATAATTCTAGCATATTAGGAGGCGTGTATATTATGAATTTACAACAATTATTTAAAGTCCATGAAGCCATGGAGAACCATATCAAGGCTGTCTCAAATCTTGACGAAGATATGCTAGGCAGGGAGAATCTATTTGATCTTCGTTTTCTAGCTCTTCAAGTAAAGATAGGAGAACTTGCGAACCTTACAAAATGCTATAAATACGCAAGGATCAAGGATAATTTACCTAAAGAAAGACTGATGGCTAGATATATAGATGCTATGAAATTTCTGCTTTCTATAGGGAATATAAATGAGTTTAACATAATTAATTTTGACAGTATAAAAAGAACTGAGGACGACGCGAGCATTATCAAAGTTTTTTCAAATATCTTTGAATATATAAGTGAGGTAAGGGATTTATCGCATAGGAATATATATATTGATTCTTTGAATGCTTATATGAAGTTATTCGCAGAATTTATAAAATTAGCAGGACATTTAGGACTTACCATGGAAGAGGTTTGTGATAGGTATCAAAGCATGGTATGTGAAATTACTCAAAGCTGCTAAAGTAAAAAGATTTACATTGTAGGGTGGACTTTAACTTTTCCATAGGGAGAAGGGATAAGTCCACTCTTTTTATTTAGCAAAAATATCAGCTGGGAAATTCTTCTTGATTGGAGGAATTATGTCCCAAGTCGTGGAATATAAATGATTACAGCCCAAAGGGGCAAATACTTTATATGGGGGTATAGGAATGAATCAAAGATGGAGTCTAGATGCACTTTACACTTCTTTTGATGCGCCTGAATTTAAAGGGGACATGGAAAGACTTGATAAGGAAATCGAGAAAATTCAAAAATGGACTGCAGAAAATTTAGCAGATACCCAAAATCCGGCAGAGAAGCTTGAGTATTACATAAAGATGATGAACGAGTTTTATCATTTATATTCAAGACTCGCAAGCTTTACACATCTTACACTTAGTACAGAAGCAAAAAATGAAGTAGCGCTTAAGTATGAGGATATATTTGATCAAAAGGCTACGGCTCTTACAAAACCAGAGGTTACTTTTACAAAGTGGCTGGGTAAGCTTGAAAATCTTGATGAAATTATTAACTCTAATGTGTATGTCAAGGAACATGAATTCGTTATTAATGAGAAAGCTGATGAAAATAAGTACTTATTAAGTGACGAAGAAGAAATATTAATAGCAAAGATGAAAAATACAGGTTCAAATGCTTGGGCTAAGCTCCAAGAAATGCTTTCTTCAACATTGTTGGTAGATATTACAGTAGATGGAGAACAAAAGAGGCTTCCTCTTCCTGTAGTAAGAAATATGGCATACAGTGATAATGCAAAATTGAGAAAGACTGCATATGATGCGGAATTAGCGAGTTATAAGCAAATAGAAGTTTCCACAGCTGCCAGCTTGAACGGTATAAAGGGAGAAGTAATAACCCTTGCAAAAATGAGGAACTATGCTTCTCCACTGGAAATGACAGTTTTGAATGCAAGAATGGATATGGAAACTCTTGATGCAATGCTTACAGCAATAAAAGAGAGTCTGCCTGCTTTCCACAAGTACTTCCGTAAAAAGGGTGAAATCCTTGGCTATAACAATGGACTTCCATTCTTTGAAATGTTTGCACCTGTGGGAAATGCTGAAATAAAGTTTACTTATGAGGAAGCAAGAGATTATATCGTAAAGAATTTCAGAACCTTCAGTGATAAGCTGGCTGATTTTGCAGCCAATGCCTTTGATCAGAGATGGATAGATGCTGAAACTAGAGAGGGCAAAAGAGGAGGGGCATTCTGCTCAAATCTTCACGTAATAAAAGAAAGCAGAATACTTTCAAACTTTGATGGAAGCTTCAGCAACATGACGACATTAGCGCATGAACTAGGACATGGATATCATGGTGCTAATCTTATGGAAGAAACCTTCCTTAACGCTGAATATCCTATGCCCATAGCGGAAACAGCATCAATATTCTGTGAAACAATTGTAAAAGAAGCAGTTCTTAAGAGTGCAAACGAAGAAGAAACCTTCACTTTACTAGAAAATGATATAGGGGATGCGGGACAGGTAATCGTTGACATCTACAGCCGTTTCTTATTTGAAAGTGAGCTTTTTAGAAGAAGAGAAGATGGCGCAGTGTCAGTAAACGAACTGAAAGAAATTATGATGGATGCCCAAAAGCAAGCTTATGGTAATGGTTTAGACCATGATCATCTGCATCCATATATGTGGGCATGTAAGCCTCACTACTATTATGCAAGCCGCAACTTCTACAATTTCCCTTATGCATTTGGGTTGTTGTTTGCGAAAGGCTTGTATGCAGAATACCTCAAGAGAGGCGACGAATTTGTTGCTTCCTATGATAAGCTGCTTTCTGTAACTGGAAAGAAAAAAATAGCAGATGTAACTATGGAAATGGGCATTGACGTAAGAAGTGTAGACTTCTGGAGAGGTTCCTTGAAGCTTATCGAAAAGAACATAGAGAAATTTGTAAATCTTAAGTAATGAAAAAAGAGTGCAAGACGATAAAAGTTTTGTACTCTTTTATTTTACATATAAGGCAGTAATTGCTATCATATGAGATATAATGAACTTTATATTTGTACAATGTTTTGGAGGTAGGAGATGGGGGTACAGACATCCCGATTTTCGAGTATTGTGGAAGCTCATTAGTGATAAATTATGCGGACTCCAGCATTGGCAAGGCTAAATATTTTATAAAGACTGATTATTTAATAGATATAGTAGAATATGTAGTTTAAAAGGTGAACATCAAATTTGAATATGAGGTATTGGTGTATGAAGGAAGAACTATTATTTGAAACCAAACGCTTATTGGTTAATTACTTAAAAGGTATGAAATGTGAGTATGAGCAAATTCATCCATGGAGAGAATCTTGGGAATTTGTTGTATTGCATTCATTAAGAGTTGAGGCTTATGTTGTAAAGCTATTAGAAATGGAACGACATAGTCTGTCTCAAGATGAAATAATACTAACTCGCTTAGCCGCCATTTTGCATGATGTCGGCAGAATGCAAAGCAGAGAAGAACATGGGAATAGAGGCAGAAGAATTGTAGAGGGATGGCTGAAATCTCATGTCACATTTTTACCTCCCAATATAGATTGCAATAGATTGTTTGACCTTATAGAAAAACATTCAAATAAGGATGAAAAAGATGAGGACTATTGCTCGAGAATATTGAAGGATGCAGATATACTTGATGAAATAGGTGTAATGTCAATATTTATGGCTTCAAGTTGGATTGATAGAGGCAATCCATATTTCTTTTCCCTGCTTAATGAAAGAGTAGAGGAAAAAGAGATTGGCTTTTGCGATAAAATGTATAGTACGTTAAATACTGAAAGTGCAAAGAAAATAGTACTTCAGAGAAAAGAATTCATTAATAGCTTTTGTAGTCAGCTGCAAGAAGAAGTTGAAGGAACAGCTGAATTTGGAAAAGTATCTTTAGAGGATTACTTTAATTAAATATACGTTGCATTACTGGATTGTAAAGGAAATAGGGGGCAAGAATATTGCTTCAAAAACACTATATAAAAGCGTAGGCTTTATCGAATATGGGATAAACAGTAAATGGGTAAAGACACTTTAGTTTAATAATAAAAAGAATGGTTGGTGATAAAATGCGCAGCGAACAACAGATGATGGACTTAATTATGAATACCGCGAAGAACGATGATCGAGTTCGAGGGGTTATTATGGGTGGCTCAAGAGCCAATCCAAATGTCAAAAAAGATATTTTCCAGGATTTTGATATTATTTATGCTGTAAGGGATATTGATACATTTACCTCTGATCATAGTTGGATAAGTATATTTGGAGAAATAATGATTTTGCAGATGCCTAAGTATATGGAAATGCCAGCAGAGATAGATGATGGCAGCTTCATATATCTTATGCAATTTACCGATGGAAATAGGATTGACTTAAATTTAATACCAATTGAAATGATTGATAAAGCCATTCAGGATGAAAGTCTAAGCATACTTCTGCTTGATAAAGATAACGTAATTGGGCCAATCTTTCCTGCCAGCGATTCTGATTTCATTATCAAAACACCAACAGAAACCTTGTTTAAAAATTGCTGCAATGAGTTTTGGTGGATATGTCCCTATGTAGCAAAGGGTATATGGCGTGATGAACTACCATTTGCAATGTATACCTTTAATTGGTATGCAAGAAATATGCTGACAGAAATGACGAAATGGTATATTGGTGTTAATACTGATTTTTCTATCAGCAGCGGCAAATATGGGAAGTATTTTAAAGAATATCTTGAACCAGAGTTGTGGGATATGTATGTCAAATCATATTCTGATAGTAACTATGAAAATTTATGGGAAGCCTTATTTATTGCAGGGGATCTGTTTAGGGTGATGGCGCAAAGGGTTGGGGAACATTTTGGATTCGAGTATCCATACGGTGATGATGAGCGTGTAACAGCGCATCTCAAGCATGTAAAAGATTTGCCTAGAGATGCTGTGGAGATATACGGATAAATTTTAAATAATCTCCTAGCAACAAGACTTACCTCCATTGTTGTTGCCATTGATAATAGCTATGGCACAACCTACTCCTACTTCTACAGTGATAGCTTCGAAGGGACAGTTGAGTGCGCAGGCACCGCACTCCATACAGCGGTTCTTGTCAACGATATCTGCCCTGCCATTTTCCATGACGAAGACCCTATGCGGGCACACTTCTACACAAAAGCCGCAGCCTTTGCATTTATCTTTTTTCAATTCTAGGGTAGTAACATTCCTTATATACTTGTGTTTCATTATAATCTCCTTATAGAAGTTTGCTCGCTATTGCAAGTATTACACCAATAACGGCAGCTGATTTGACTATTGGCAGTGTAAGCTTGGTTTCTTTCTTCACGCCTGAGAAGGAGGTATAAGTTGTAGACCCCGTAAAATTTAGTGAAAGCAATGTAGTCGCTGAAGGGATTATCATACAGTATGCAATAAGCAGCAGAAGGTTGCTTTGCAACATTATTATATTATCTTTCAGAAGTATTAAAACAATATCCAATATAATGCCACCCAATAGCCCTTTGGCAGCAAAAGCTCTAAAGGGTATAAAAGGCAGAAGAAACGGTACAATTATACAGCCTGTCAGTACTGCAACTGCAAGGGGTACAAAGCCTATCAGGGTATTCATGATAAGTGCACTTTGATAGAAACTACTATAATCTACAGCATTATAAATGAGTACAGAGACCAGCATAATTAACAGAACCTTAAAGCTATGAACCACCTCTATAGGGGTAAGAAGTAATCTGCTGGCCGCGCCAAAGGAAATGGTACGCATTTCTTCTGTAGCCTTCATTCCGTTATCAATAAATCCTCTTATGTCCCCTGCTTTAATTGGTCCAAATACTGCTTTGAAGCCACTGTTTCTCAAGACTTGATAAGCAGCTACGCCGGGAGCGCAAAGCTGCGGTAATATGATTGTTCTATGGCTTACAAGCTCCTTAAGCTTCAACTCTTTTATCTTCTTGATAACCTCATAGGTGCTGAAAGTTCCCTTTCCTGCGGCGCACCAGACATTTATGCCCTTGGTATCTACTACTATTATCCAAGCATCTAGATTCAATAGGTTGCAGCGTAAGGTATCAACTGTCAGCTTATAGTTTGCTGTTACAAGTATCGGCGAGCTTTTATTTGGATTGCCCACTGCATAAAGCCCCGGAGGTATCATATAGTTATCTCTTCCAATTCCAAGGTGTACCTTTATGGCTCCTATCTTATCTTTGTTGTCTACAATAGTTCTTAGCCTCGGTATTCTGCCATGAGTGCCGGATACATAGCCATTTACCCAAGGGGTTCTTTTGAGGTCAATGGTCTCAGCTTGATTAAAATAATTCAGATCAGGCATGTTGAAATCAGAAACCACCGGTTTCTTCTCAGCAACTCAACAACTTTTCTTATTTGATATTTCAGCCATTAAGAACACCTCCGAATAGATATCTCAAAGTTATTTTATCATATGAAAAACACTCCTACAATCAATGTAAGAATGCAAGAAGAATATAATACTTTAAGTGGTGTTATTAGTATAATATACTAATATTAGAGAAAATAATAAGGGGGAGATATTATGTTAATTGATCTTCACTGTGATACCATATTGGAATGTCATCTAAGCGGCGGAAAGCGTGAGCTTTGCAAAAGTGATCTTTGTGTAGATATTGAAAAAATGAAAAAGGCAGGGACCCTGGCTCAAGTATTTGCTTTATATGTAGATATGAAAGGGCAAGTAAAACCCTTGCAGAATTGCTTGGATATGCTGGACCTTTTTTACAATGAACTAGAAAAGAACAAGGAGACAGTGGCTTTTGCTGCTTGTTATGAAGATATAGAGAAGAATAGAAGAGATGGTAAGATGTCAGCCATGCTTTCTATAGAAGAAGGTGCAGCGATAGATGGAAGTATTGCAAATCTGCGAAATTATTATAGGCTAGGAGTAAGGCTGATGACGCTGCTATGGAACTATCCGAATCAGATTGGATATCCCAATTTTCAATTTACACATAAGGATAAAGGGCTAACTGAATTTGGAATGGAAGTAGTGGCAGAAATGAATAAGCTGGGAATGCTTATAGACGTTTCTCACTTATCTGATGGAGGCTTCTTTGATGTTGCTAGACTTTCTTGCAAACCTTTTGTAGCATCACATTCTAATGCTAGAGCATGTACGATGCATGAACGAAACCTTACTGATGAGATGATTAAGATACTCGCTGAAAAAGGCGGTATCATGGGCCTCAATATAGAGAGCTTCTTTTTAAATGAAGGAGAGCCTACTACAATGAGTACCGTTGGAGATATGGTTAGACATCTTAAGCATATCAAAAATATAGGAGGCATCGATGTAATGGCTATAGGTACAGACTTTGATGGCACTATGCACTCCTCTGAAATTGCTCATATAGGAGAAATGGAGAAGCTGTCCTCTGCTTTGAAGAAAAATCTATTTAGTGAGGAAGAGATAGATAAAATTTATTATAAGAATGCACGTAGGATCATTAAGGAAGTTTTATAACGAGGCAAAAGATGTCTCCCACATCTATAAGTAGTGTGTTCTGATTTCAGTGTAATCTTGTTATAATGAGCTGATCTTTGTATATATGCTTTGCAGACCAGCAGTGCTGATATGATTGCCGCACTGAAGTATTTTATTGACTGTAGTCACAACGCCTTGAATATCAAAGGGCTTCATGATATAGGACTTCGCACCTAGATGCAGACTTTGATTTATAAAACTATTCCTGACTTCGTTGCTTACCATAATGACTTTTGCATGGGGATGCTTACACATAATTGTGTCCAGGGCTTCCAACCCATTCATGTAAGGCATATTTATATCCATAGTCACCAAATCAGGTTGATGTTTATCAAATTCCATGCATGCTTCATAGCCATTGCCAGCCTCGGCTATAACCGCGTGACCTGCTTCAGTCAGTATTGCTTTAAGGGTTTCTCTAATTAATGATGAGTCATCAACAATTAATATATTTGCCATATGCACACCTCTACAATTTAATTTGAACTTGTCCATATTAAATTATAGTCAGGGAACATGAAGTTTATGCCTATATTAATTATATTTGCAGATTTATTATGCCTATGTTTTTGATAGTACTCAATTCATAAAAGTAATAATCAAATCAATGAATAAGGCGTACGCAGTAGGGGAAGATTGGAGTTATGTCAAAAAACAAGGTTGGAGTGATATTACAATTGATGGATTTAAAGCAATTTTATGAAGAGTTTGATAAGCATTTGATGGAGGATGATTTGCCTTCTAAGTATTTTGAAACTATGTTAAAGCAAGGGCTATTCTATAAGGTATATCCCTTTACAATGCTGGGGGAACTGACAAAGACTCCGCAGCAGATTGAACATCATCCAGAGGGAGATGTATGGAAGCATACCATGTTGGTTGTAGATAAGGCAGCAAAGCATAGAATAGAAAGTGGTAATCCGAGAATTTTTATGTGGGCTGCTCTGCTGCATGATTTAGGAAAACCCCAAACTACAAAAACACGCAAGGGAAAAATTACTTCCTATGATCATGATAAGTTAGGCGAAAAACTAGCTGTGAAGTTTCTGACTCCATTAACGGAGGATAAGAGCTTTATTGATGGGGTTGCAAAAATGGTAAGATGGCATATGCAGACACTTTTTGTGGTGAAAGATATGGCCTTCGCAGATGTTAGTACGATGCTGCAGCAAGTTAAATTAGAGGAGATAGCGTTGCTTTCTCTATGTGATAGACTTGGCAGGGGAAAAATGACAGAGGAAAAGGAAGCTCATGAAAGAGGCAATATAGAAAAATTCATTCAAAAATCTATAGAAAAAAGCAATAAAGCTGTTAAGTGATACAAACAGAAAAAGTATGCCCTAGGGCATACTTTTATTATTTATTTATGAAAAAAACATCTACTCTACGATTGAACTTAAGGCCTTTAGGGGACGAATTATCCTGAAGAGGCTTGTCCGAACCATTAGCTACAATAATAAGCCTTTCTCCATTAATACCCCTGGATTTCAAGTAGCTCGCTATTGCCAGGGCTCTTTGTTTTGATAGATTGTAATTAATGGGTTTCTGGTTTTTACTTGAAGGAAAAAGTGTAGCGCAATTTCCCTCTATCTGAATTTGTGAATCTTTATATTTTAACGCAGCTTCTGAAAATATATTTAAGGCATCATTTTGCTTCGTGTCATAGGTTATCATATTAGCCTCAAAATAAATAGAAAGTTTAATTTTCTCCAAAGGCTCCTCTTCTTCTACGCTAATCGGAGGAGGTTCTGGTTTTGTCACTAGCTGCTGATCTTCAATAATGGGAGCACTATAGTCATTGGGATCATCCTTATTACTAAAGAAAATACCTATACAAAAACAAAATATGATAAAAGTGCAAAATGTAACTACAGCTATTTTCCCCTTTTTTGTAAGTCTATATCTTATCATATAAACACATCCGATAATTATTTAGATTTGTTTTCTATAAAATTAACTATATTAGTGATTTTTTGAATTTCGAAATCAACTTCAGCTTTTTGAGCCTCTCTCATTCTTTGTTTTTCTTCTATAATTCTATTATGATAAGCAATTCTTTCATTGAGCTTACGTATTTGCTTCTCATTAGCTACTATAGTTTCTGTGACATTGCCGGAAAAGTCTTCAATATAATTATTTAAAACGTCTAATCTTCTATTTCCGTCCTTGAGCAAACAAATTATATCCAGTTGTGACGCTGATATAAGATTAATGATAGATTGTCTCTTTATATCTGAGGGCAAGTTGTCCGGAAGTGCTTTCATAAAGTTCTCTATCAAGTAAACAGTACTTGTTTCCTTGGTCTCTAATCCAAACTTTTCAAAAATAGTTTTGATTGGAAGTTTTTCTACAGAGGCCTTTTCAGCACGATCTTGCGCTTCAGCTCCATCGCTGACTTCGCTAACCGATCTAACTTCTGAAGTTACAGCAGCATCATCATCTTGCATATCAAAATCCTCATCCTTATCTAATTTTACTACTGGTTCAATAAAGCCTAAACGCTCTAATAAAGGCTTTTTGTTTTTTCCATCTAACCCTTTATCATTTGGAAAAAATGACTTGTCCGGAACAACATTTGTTTCAGAATTAAGTTTTTTAGCCATTAGCTTTCCTCCCCCTAACAGAATATGGCGCGTAGAGTAAGAATTTTTCTTGTGTTTAATATAAAATAACAGGTATAAAACCAAAAAAAGCAGATTGATGCATTATTACTAATATTATAACAGCAAAATTATAATCTTCCAACAACTTTATAGGGAAATATGTAAAATACCTGAATATTTTTTGGTTTTTTGTAATAAAAATTCTAAGTCTATATATATAAATTATATAATTCGCCAATAAAAATTCAATTAGGAATGCTATTCCTTAGGTTAGTATTTCAACAACTATAGCAATATATTCTTCAGCACCGGCCAATTTGATTTATGCCAAATCTATCAGTAAATAAGCATTCTAATAGAGGAATTTAATAAGAAGATCTTTCTATAGAAATGTAATCTGATATTCAAATGAATAAGACAGATTATAAACAGTTCTTCTAGTTTTTGACATTACAATCTTAAATTCGACGCATTCGTTTAATTTCCTTTATTTTATGCAGTAATTTGTTTTCTGAGACCAATTTGCTAATTTACTGCATTGTATGTACGATTTATTATGAGTTTTATTAATAGGGACAAGTAAATACAGCATATATTTAAGTAATTGTATTAGTGAAATGGAGGGCAAAAATGAGTAAAAGATTTGTCATTGCAATTATTCTTGCATTATTACTAATTATTACAACGGCAATAATATATTTGCAGCTAGACATAAAAAATAAACAAGAACATAACGCAGCGCAGTATACAGAGCCTCTAGAAATAAATGAAGAACTATATGTTATAAGGGATAATGGACGATATGGGTACATAAACAGATCTGGATTGGTGATTATTAAGCCTAAATTCGAAGATGCTTATAATTTTAGTGAGGGATTGGCAAGAGTCGCAGTACAACATAAATATGGATTTATAGATAAAAGGGGCAATATGGTAATAGAAGCTGTCTTTGGTGACGCCGGAGACTTTTCAGAGGGTTTGGCAAGGGTTTCTGTAGATAATAAATATGGATTTATTGATAAAAAGGGAAATGCCGCGATACCTATGGAGTATGAGCTGGTCAGTGAATTTTCTGAAGGCGTTGCAGGTGTATATATACAAGGTAAATGGGGATATATCAACAACAAGGGAGAAATGACTATACAGCCCAAATTTAATAATGCAGGCTTTTTCAAAGGCGGACTTGCTCCTGCCAGTGACAATGAACTATATGGATATATCAACAATAAAGGACAGTACGTTATAGAGCCTAAATTTAATTATGCCAATAGCTTCAGTGAAGGCTTAGCTGAGGTAGGCATAAAAAATAAACACGGATACATCAATAAGAAAGGGAAAGCGGTAATCCACTTAGAATTCCAAAGTGGGTTTGACTTTACTGAAGGTCTTGCCGCAGTTATGAAAGATAATAAATGGGGATTTATAGATAAAAAAGGTAACTTTGTTATAAAGCCGGGCTATGATTCTGTCGATGGATTTAGTGAAGGCAAAGCCGCTGTTTATGATGGTAAGCATTGGGGATTTGTCGATAACAAAGGCAGTATGGCAATTAAACCAAAGTTCAGCTATGCAGAGAGGTTTCGAAAGGATTTGGCAGCAGTAAGAGTTGATGATGTATACTCCTATGTGGATTTGCAGGGAAAGCTTATTTGGCATGAAGTAGAAAACACGGAGTTACAAGGAACTGCAGGCGTTTTGGGCCGGTTGATAAAGTTAAGGATTCAAAGCATCCAAAATGATTTAATAATTAAATATCCTTACGTAGTAGATATGAGTAACAATAAACTGCAAACCAAAATTAACGATGTGCTTAAAAGTCAAAGTGGTATTGACTACAAGGGTAGGCCTAATGAAACATTTAGGCAGGATTACGATGTAATGTTAAATAAAAGTGGGATAATTAGCATATTGAATCAATCTGATATGTATATGGAGGGTGCAGCCCATGGGCTGAGCATGCGAAGTGCCGTTAATATTGATATGACCGATGGTAGACTATATGCTTTGAAGGATCTGTTCAAGACTGGTGCAGATTATAAGGGTAAATTAAACGCCATTATAAAAGGGAAATTGGCAGATGATAATATACCGCTATTAAGAGAGTTTGAAGGTATCAGCGAAAAGCAGGAGTATTATCTTACTGATACGGAGCTTGTCATTTACTATCAATTGTATGACTATACCTCTTATGCATATGGCTTTTTAGAGTTCTATGTGCCTTATAAAGACATTGCAAATATAATTGACAAAAGCGGACCCTTGGGTAGAATGCTAGAGTAAGCAATAGAAACCATAGAACATGGAAGTAAAAAAGTAAATATGATATAATACATAGCGATAATATCACAATTAAATACAGGAGAAAAATAATGAAAAGAATATTAAGTGCTATTTTGGTGTTGGCAATAATGATGCCGATTTTAAGCAGCTGTGGAACAACTGGCAGTAAGGTGCAAAGCACAAAGGATAAGGAAGTGCTACTGCAGATGGGTGTTATGCAGGAGAATAACAATAAGCCAAAGGAAATGTTTGAATATCTAAATCAAAATATAAAGGATATGAACAAAGAAGCCGCTACTGAAGGAGTAGAGGTGCTTGTAAATACCTTAGAGAAATACGAAACAATTTATAATGAGCAGCTATTTACAGGTACCATTCCAGATTTAATGAATAAGTATTTTGGAGTTGCATTCGATTATAGTAAAATTGAGCTTGTCAAGGAGCCTGATCTAAAGGCGCTATTGTATGACATAACTCTAGGCGGCTTTAAGATTTTAGACACAGATGGTACTTTTATGGTAATAGTGGATTATGACGCACTAAAAACCTTTAACGAATACTTAAAGGATGACCTAAAATACTATATTGACATAATGGCTATGATATACAATAACCCAGTTGCAATTGATTCCAGCATTACTGTTAGTCCTTTAGAACTGGAAAAAAGAATAATTCAAATGGAAAACTACATAAATGCTTATGATAATCAGCAGAGGAAAGAAATTGTATTAAGCTTATATCTTGGCTATATGATGGTATATATAAGTGGAACGGAGAATGCCCCGACTTTTGATTATGATACCGGAGCAATGAATCCAGATATGTTCAAAACATTTGAGGCTGCTGCAGCAACCTATAAGGAAGCGGTATTTGGTAGGGTTATGAGTAGGTACGTGGAGATTTTAAAGCAAGAAAGCTTTGAGAATACAGAAAAGGTTCAGGATTTTATACTAAACATCGATATTGCTGTAAATGAGGAGTTTGCAAAGGTAAAGTAATCTGTAGATATTTAGGGGATTATGATGTATGATTGTATTGATGATTTGATAGAATATCTTTCATTAAAAGCGAAAGAAAATACTATGCTAATTCGGAGGCGTTTAAATGGCTCATATGGAAGAGCATAAACCAGTATATAAAAAGATAGCAATAGACATTGCAAACAAGATTGTTAAAGGGGATATTAAAGAGGGGGACAAAATAAGCGGCCGCTCTGTATTGTCCAGTATGTACAATGTTTCTCCAGAGACTATCAGGAGAGCGGTGTCCTTATTGCATGAGTCAAATGTTGTATCTGTAACTCAGGGAAGTGGTATTGAGGTACTTTCAATATCTGAAGCAGAGAAGTTTATTAATAAGAATAAAGATAATGAGTATTTAACATCTGTTAAAGAAAATATAAGATCCCTTTTAGAGCAGCATAGAAGGCTAGATGAACAAATCCAGAAAAGTTTTGAAGAGATAACTGACTATGTTGAGCGCTTTCAAAATATTTCACCATTCACGCTTATTGAAATAGAAATTAATGAAAAATGTAAAATACTTGGTAAGCGAATTGCTGAAACAAGGTTTTTTCAGAATACAGGTGCTACAATCATAGCATATAGAAGAGCTGGTGAAATAATCATATCCCCAGGCCCTGATTATATTTTCCTAGTAGGAGATATTATTGTTGTGACGGGAATTAAGGATATATACGATAGCGTATATAATTATATTTATTAAGATAAGAAATGTCTCCTCAGTATACTGAGGAGACATTGTTATGTTTTTGTCTTTTTAATAAGTAAGAAATCATTTATAATTGAATTATTAATGATTAACGAAAGGATTCGTGGAATGGATATAGCATCAGCTCTGATTTTTATTTTCTTTTCTCTCATATTCAGTGTCTATAATAATATAAACATCGTTTATCCCTTGTTTGTTGGACTTTTACTTTTGATGTTAGTAGCAGTTAGAAGAGGCTTCAAGCTTCAGGAAGTCATCCAAATGGCTTTAAAAGGCGGTAGAAAATCCCTTCTTATTATAAGGATTTTTATATTGATAGGGGCAATAACCGCTGTATGGAGGGCTTCTGGAACAGTAGCGTTTATTGTTTATCATGGGATTGAGCTTATGAATCCAAGGTATTTCATAGTGTATGCTTTTATTTTAAGCAGTATCATATCATTCTTATTAGGGACTGCCTTTGGAACCGTGGGAACCATCGGCATTGTTATGATGATTCTGGCTAAAAGCGGTAATGTAGATATTAATATCGCCGCAGGGGCAATCATTGCAGGGGCATATTTTGGTGATCGATGCTCCCCAATGTCATCTAGTGCAGTATTAACCGCCAGCATAACGGAAACAGACTTATATAGGAACATTAAAAACATGTTTAAAACTGCCATGGTACCTTTTATACTCTCTATTATCGCTTATATTATATTATCTGTTTACAATCCCTTGGTATTTACGGACCGTAACATACTTCATACCATTTCAGGGGCATTCAACATTCATATAGCTGCTATTTTGCCTGCGG
>JARBUB010000256.1 GCA_029239905.1 Clostridia bacterium | reverse complement strand
GTTATCGTTTTATTTATCATGGAACAGTCTCCTGATTCTTACAAAAATTCACATAACTACATTTTACCACAACAAAGCTATTGGCAAAATAAAAATGCCACTAATATAGCGGCATTTACCAAGTGCAAATCTAGTGTTTCAATTACTTATATAGCCCAGCAATATCTTTTGCCTTCTTATTTATGTCCTCTTCCTTCAACCCATTTGTTTTAATCGCATGGTGATGCAGTACAGTGCCGCCTTTGGCGTGTATCTTATTTGTCAGCAATGTTGCAGCTTTGGAATCATCCCCGCTAGCAGAAGATATGATGAATACTGCATTCTTGTTCTTAAAGTTGGTATTCGCCATAAAAGCATTTATTGCAGGCGCTGGACTAGATGCCCATACCGGAGTGGCAATTATGAATGTGTCATAAGCTTGCATATCAATATTCAATGGTTTTATTTCACTGGCTTTGCTTCTCATGGCTGCAAAAGCACCCAGAATATACGCCCCCGCTACGCTGCGTTTTCTGACCTCTTCAATTTGTTTTGCTTCACAGCCAAGTTCCTTCGCAAGACCTTCAGCTATTAACTTTGTCTTTCCAGTAAGAGAGTAATAAACAACAATCGCCTTCATTTATCTTTCACCCTTCTCCCTAATTAATATTATATCTATATTAGACAATTTATTATGAGTTAATTCAATTGCATGCTACCCTTTAAGATTTCCATTTATAAAGCATTGAAGTGTATCAATTTCATCTTCACTGGGATCCCTCAGATATTCATTCTTAAAACGCTCAATAGCCTCTTCAATGCCTGCAATCCCTTTTGTCAGCTTTTCTAAATCTTTAAGCTCTTTAAAATATTTGTGGAGCTCTAATTTATCCTCCGGTTCGTCATGGGATGATATGTATGTATCTACATCGTACTTCATTATCTTATTTATCATATCTACAACCTTATGGGAATATATGCGGACCCCACTGCTTGAATCAGGAGATATACAGTCCCCAAGGAACATCACCTTGTCTGAGGGAATATATACGATCGAAGAGTCTTCTGCATGGTCTCCAGATACATTTTCTATGATGCAGGTTATCCCTCCTAAATCTATCTCTAGCTTAGATTCAAAAGTAATATCCGCATTTCTAAGTATAAGACCTTCTCTAGAAGGCATTTCTTTCTTTATCATAGAACTTCCGAACTCAGTTGCTTCACCAGATGCAACTCTTTCATCCAAAGATTTGTCATCCCAGTCAAGTTTCTGCATCCACTTAAGCTTTTTATCTGTAAGCTGATGACATATTGTTAATAGGTTTATGTAATGAATTCCGAATACATGGTCCCAATGCCAGTGAGTGATTGCAAGGTACTTGGCATTGTTAACCCCTATATTCTCAATTTCCTTCTGTATTTCCCTTGCATGATGCGGAGAATTGCCTGCATCAACTATAAGGCTATACTTGCTTCCGTTGACTAGTCCAATCACGGGTCTATCAGTATCTGATTTGTGTGGAATATAGTATATATTTTCAGTAAGCTTTTTCAATTAAATCACCCCCCAATTAAAGAAAGAGTACATTACGTACTCTTTCTTTAATACTATCATATATTCCATATTTGTCACATTTTTTATTTGCACTCTTATTAATTATTAGAATAGCACTATTTGAGTTTTAACAGATTTGTAGCAAACTTAGGTTTGTTTTCCTCAAACACCATAGATGTAACGGATATTTGTTTCCCTGAAGGGCTCCATCTTAATGGATCGGCGGCATCATGTATTTCTACTGATAATTGAACAACTTTCCCGGTTACTGCATCAGCTACGAATAAACCACCTGAATTATTCTCTGGTTCCATTGTAATATATGCAAGCTTGCTTTGATCTGGTGACCAGTTAACTCCATAAATTTGTGTTGCCTTTGACAGATTCATAAGCTCTTTACCTTCAAGATCAGTTATATAAAGTGTTCTTTCTGTTTGTGCGGTATGTTTTACCATAGCGAACTTAGTTTGATCAGGGGATGGGATAATCCACACTACATTCTCCATAAGCAGCTTTTTATTTTTGCCATCAAGGTCTTGTACATAGAGCTTTTCGCCTGCTACTGTATAATAAATTTTATCACCTATTCTACATGTATTTCCAAGTATCCGTTGAGAAGACTTCCCCAATTCAACCTGGTTTCCATCAACATCCGCTAGTGTTATTTTCCCGTCTGAGAAAGAAGATAAAATGACGCTGGTATTATCAACCCATTGGCCCTCATAAGAGCTAATGCTATCTGTTGCCGTCACTTGAAGTTTCTTACCAGTTTCTCTGTTAAGTATAAATCCTGTAAGATTCTCCTCTATACCCTCTTTGTAAAAAATATGCTTCTTATCAGGAGACAGTATGCCATTGCTCATGTTTAACTCTGACTCTGCTACAAGTTTCTCTTCTTTGGTATTTATATTAAACTCATAAAAGTTCTTTGGATAAGCCATGCCCTCCTCCGCTTGGAACTTCGGCATATCTTTGTTTTCCCTCATAATAAGTATGGTATCTTCACTTATCCAGTCCAATACTCTTATATCATCAAAACTCAGTATCTTATCTAAGGCAATCTCGTCCGTTGTTACACCTTGCTTATCATCAATAACCACTATTTGCTTATCATCCTTTTGGATAACCGTTCTATCCGTCGTGCTTTGCACTCCGCATCCAGTTAAGGTTGTTATTGAAATAGCCCCTATCATTGCTGCTGCAATCAGTTTCTTCATTTATGCATCCTCCTAAATAGTTTATATCTAAATGATAGCAGTCTATTGTTTCAAAATTGTATCCGAATATTTCAAAGTTGTAAATTTTACCTGTATAGTGGCAATTTAATGATAAAAGTTGTCCCCGCCTCTTTGGTATCAACAATAGATATTGATCCTTGCTGCTTTTCTAATAGTTGTCTTACTAAGGCAAGACCTAAGCCTGTGCCTCCGAACTGACGAGAACGGGTTTTGTCTACGGTATAAAAGGGCTCAAAGACTAGCTCCCTTGATTCCTTGGGTATACCTATACCAGTATCTTGGATTTCAATACATACCATGTCATTTTGTATATAGTTTTTAACATAAATCTTTCCTTTGGGATTATTATACTTTATGGCATTATCAATCAAGTTAATAAAAACTTGAAACAAGCTCTCCCTATCTGCATATACGGAAACTGGCTTTGTATCCACATATAAGTACAACCCCTGTTTCTGCACCTTCCCATCCATTCTACTGCATATTTCATTCAACAGCTCATCAACTAAAATAACTTGCTTTTCAAGCTCAAACTCATACTTCTCCAGGGCTGCAAGCTGCAGGGTTTTATCCACCATATCATAAAGCCGCCCTGTTTCTTTGCTAATATTTACTTTGGCATCATTGACAAGGTTCTCATCCTTAGGATACATTTCCATTAGGTCTACATATGCTTTTATAACAGTTAAAGGGGTCTTAAATTCATGGGTAACGTTGCCTATAAATTGTCTCTGCTGATGCTCTAAAGTCCTTAGTTTTTCCACTGCCAAAGTAAGCTTTTGCTGCTCCATAGTCATTGCTTCCATGCTCTGTTCGATTTGATTGCTCATATAGTATATACCTTGACGCAAGTCCCCTAGCTCATCTCTTCTATGGAGTTCAGGAACTTCCTTATACTTACCTAGCTTGACATTTTCTACTGCAAGCTTCAAGCCGAGAATCACATTCGTCATTCTTCCAAAGTATATATAACCGAGTATAAAACTGAATATAAATATTACGCTTCCCACACTGATAAACAAGCCTTTGATTGTATTGTAGAACTCATATTCCTTCTCTAAGGAGTAATAGAATTGTACAATCCCAACCTGTTCTTCTGAAATAATTATAGGTGAGAGATAATAAATGGATTGTCTGCTTATTTGGTAGGAGGTTTTGTTTTGGAGAGCATATGACAAAGTGTCCTGAACATCTGTACTGCTTAGGCCCGGGGAAGAATTTCCGATCTCCTGCCCCTTCATATCGTAAATAACCACTTGAGTGCCAGCCATTTGACCTATTTGCCTTGCCAGCTCATAGCCTCTGCTTCTCATAAATGGTTCTATTTCT
>JARBUB010000255.1 GCA_029239905.1 Clostridia bacterium | reverse complement strand
GGAGCTATAATTCATCTAAAACTACCCTTAGGAAAGTTCCGACTAACCGATAGACTTTTGGTATATTTCCTGCCTGCTTTGGGTATTATTTTGCCTGTAATGCAAGCCAGATCATTGTCTGTAATAACCTTGCAGTCATTAATATTCTTAATTTCTCTTATCATTATAATAGAGATTTTGTTTTATGTTAATAGCAAAACTATGAAAGCGTTTATTACAAACAAGGGAATTATTATAAGAGGTATTGATTTAAGGATGGAGTTACCAATACCATCTAATTATCATAATCCCTCCGGCTATTATCCCTTTAATAGAATCATTACTTTTCTAGATTTAAATGACAAATTGCTTGTTGAACAAAGCTATGATTTAGGTAATATTATTCTAAAGGGCGATGCTGAAACCCTTAAGAAAATCAAAGCAGTACTCCTTGCAAATGATATAAAACAGAAGAGATTTTAGTAGATTGTAAAGCACAATATCTGAGGATATGGTGCTTTTTTATTGCATAATATTGCATTATTTACTGGGAGGTATGGACTCCCCTTACATTTCATTATTAAGTCGATACTTCGTATTTCTAAACATCCTCCATTTGGAATAATATGTTATAATTGATATATGTTCTATAGTAATCAATAAGGAGTTAGTCTATGAATGATAAAACAGAGAACCCTATCGTTCCAAGTAAAGCAAGCAGTGTTATTTACTTTTCCTTCTTGGTTTTGACTTCAAGTGCAATTATGTGGGTATTTATATGTATCGCTATTAAACTAAAATCAGTCCCTCAAAAGCAATTGCCAAATTCCCTGCTTTATTCCCTTACTTTTGTTTTTTATCCAATGTTTGTGCATCATATTGCAGGCAAATGCTTAAAAACAATACCCCTTGGCAAATACACATACCAAATAGGAATCATCATGATAATAGTACTTTTTCTATTTTGGGCAATATTTGTTGGAATGCTCGAATTCACTTTTATTCCCGGAATATTGTTCAAATAGTTCAAATAGCTCATATATCAATGTATACGAGGTGACTTATGAAGCAAAATGGTAAACACAGACCTTTATTCTTAATTATGATTTCAATTTGTTTACTCATCTCAACAGCTTCTGCCAATGGTGCGAAGCCTATGCAGGATCCTTCGGGTAATGGAGGATTGATTTTCGATGAAAACCCCGGAATCGCTTTGCTAAATGAAACTATTTCTTTCAATCTTAAAGATTCTGCATATATAACGTTAGCCAATGTTACTGTGGAATATGAAATGAAAAATTTACTGGAGCAGGATCAGAGCTTTGATATGTTCTTTGTAATCCCGCCGGCTGGGGGTTATGATTCAGCTGCACTGACAATGGTCCATTTAAGCGACGAGGACATTACAAAACAGTGTTATTATAAATCGATGGATCTGCCAAGCAACTGGAAACCAGCTATTCCCATGGGCTTTATCGAGCCTTTTAGCAAAGAAAGCTATGAAACACACTTTCAAGGTGATAGGGGAGTAATAACCGGTATTAGGGGTAATGAGCTGAACGGTATCCATATACCGATCTCAGTTAAAGCAAACAGTACTATTAAGCTTCATATACAATACCCCTGCGCGGGAGGCTATACCAATAGCCCACAATACTATAATTCAATTTACAATTATATGTACTATCTCACACCTGCAAAGTACTGGGAACAAGAACCTCAAGTGACGTTGAACGTAGCTTTGCCAGAATCAAAACAATATGCTTTCCACTCAAGCATACCGATGGAAAAGCTATCGGCAAACTCCTATACTGTAAAGCTAGACAAATTGCCTGATTCAGAATGGATTTTCAGCTTTGTTGACAAGAAAGGTCTTATCTACGGAACGAATTCCTCTAAGACCCATACTCTAATAACACTATCTATTTCACTCAGTTTGCTAATCATGGGGTTATTGGCATCCCTTAAGCTTAAGTCAAGAATTTATACCATACTCGGATATGTATTGGCTGTAGTTTACTTCTACGTATTTAAAGGCAATTTGGTGGATGGCTATATTGGAGAGTTTTTACTCATGATACCTATATCCTTAATTATGATTTTGATAATACCTGTTATTTACTATAAATTCTGCAAGAACAACGTAGAGAACGAATCTATAACAAGAAGGTGATACTATGATGCAGCCAAGTGAAAAGAAGCCACTCAGTAAAACAGGGACATATATATTGCTGCTCGTTTGTTATCTAATCCTTGTCATATCTACCTTTGGGATTGCACGCTCATTTAAGGGATGGCTAATAATTTCAATCGTTACTGCAATAATCCTTATTTTGGTGCCCATAGTGAATGAGTTTATTAAAAAGAGAACCATATCTATCTTCTATCTATCTATACTTACCCCTATTTTTGCTTATGCTTATACCTACTTTATTAATGTATTTTTAATCCTGCCGATCAATTACATGGTCATATATGGCAGCTGTTTGGGATCATTTATTGGCAGATTATTTGTCAGTCGCAATAAAGTAAAAGCAAATAAAATTGCTCTAATAGGTGTAGTTCTATATTATTTATTAATTGGCTATATTACAGTTAGATATGTTATGAAAATGAACTATTAATACAAAATCAGTAGAGACATCTGCTTTTGAATTATCAAAAATGTATTTTTCTTAACATATAAATTAAACAGGAAACAATAATTATTAAATGGAGATGTTACTTTGAATAAGAAACTTGAGGAATATAAACTGTATATAAAAGATAAGAAGGTGGCTGTATTAGGACTTGGAGTAAGCAATAAACCACTTATCAAGTATTTAGCTGCCCTGAATGTGGATATTACAGCTTTTGATATGGCTGAAGAAAATGATCTTAAGAGTACTTTAGAAGAATTAGAGCAGCTAAATATCAACTACCATGTTGGCAAAAACTACTTGCAATACCTAAAAGGCTTTGATGTAATCTTCAAGACACCTAAGGTTCGCTATGATATTCCAGAGCTTATTAACGAGAGAAACAGAGGTGCAGAAATAACTTCAGAAATGGAGGTATTCCTTAAGCTTTGCCCAGCAGAGACTTTTGCTGTTACAGGTAGTGATGGCAAAACAACAACTACTACCCTAATTTATAAAATGCTAGTTGAAGCTGGCTATAAGTGTTGGCTGGGGGGGAATATCGGAACCCCGCTCCTTGACAATATAGATGAAATTAGTCCCAAGGATAAGGTAGTCCTTGAGTTAAGCAGCTTCCAATTGCATACAATGAGCGAAAGTCCGAATACCGCAATTGTAACGAACCTGTCCCCTAACCATCTTGACGTGCATAAGGATATGGACGAATATATTGACGCTAAGAAAAATATTTTTCTTTATCAAAGTCAAGATGACAAATTAATAATAAACTACGACAATGCTGTCACAAGAAACTTAGCTGATCAAGCAAAGGGGAACTGCATATTTTTTTCCAGACTTGAAACCTTAGAATATGGTGTGTTCATAAAGGATGGTATCGTTGTTTTTAAGGACGCTAAAAGACTTTTTAACATCCTTAAACCAGAAGAAATACTATTAATAGGAAAACATAACTTGGAAAATTATATGGCAGCCATTGCAGCCGTAATCGATTATGTCAGCATAGACGATATAAGAAAGGTTGCAAAAACCTTTGGAGGCGTTGAACACCGAATGGAGCTTGTCAGAAAGCATGAGGGCATCGCCTTCTACAATGACTCCATGGCCTCTAGCCCCACCAGAACAATTGCAGGGCTTAAATCTTTTAACCAGAAAGTAATTCTTATTGCAGGAGGCTATGACAAAAATATACCCTATGATGAAATGGGCAGTGTATTAGCTGAAAAAGTAAAGCTTCTTGTTTTAATTGGTCAAACGGGGCCAAAAATAGAAGAAGCACTAAAAAATTATGTTGTAGAAACTGGATTAGGTAAAGATATACAAATATTAAAATGCGGCACCATGGCCCTTGCTGTACAAACAGCTTACGACAATGCCGTTGAAGGAGATGCAGTAGTCATGTCCCCCGCAAGTGCAAGCTTTGATATGTTCAAGGATTTTGCAGAGCGTGGGAATATGTTTAAGGAAGCAGTTAATATTTTAAAGTAATCTG
>JARBUB010000254.1 GCA_029239905.1 Clostridia bacterium | reverse complement strand
CTCTGTTAGAACTCGCTCAAAGCCCTCCGGCACATTAATTCTTTCTGATATTGTTTTTCCTTCTTCCTGAATCAAACTTTTTTCTTCAGGCGATATGCTGGTACTGTTATTTCCCCATGGCGGAGAGGCAAAGCTTTGCATTCGAGCCCTCCGATATTCAGTACAGCCTGTAAGTAGTACAATAATAATAAAAGCCAAAGGCAATAACCTTCTCAACCAAATCACCTCGCATCATTCTATGTAAATATTTATATATTTGTCTCTCAAATCCTTCTTTTTTGGTGCCTGGCACCACAGATTTCAAGTTTTACTAAGCACTGCTGCCATCTTCTACTGCTGTTTCAGTTTGTTTTGGCTTATTCTTTGCCCTTAGCTTTAATTCAATAAAAATCCATATCAGTACAGGAAGAATCACCTGAAAGGGAAATGCATAATAGGGCCACACCTCGAAGGCCCAATCGAACATCTCTACTATATTTTTATAGATTATATTTGCTAAATTAACCATTAACAAGCCAATAGGTGTAACCAGGATTCTATAGTCGTCAAAGCCCAAAACTCTAGCTACCCCCTTTGTGGCAGCTAGAAGGCATACTGTGATTTTTATAAATCCGGAGAGTATGAATACTATTGTTACAGCAATTTCCAGACGCTGAAGGAAGTTTCCTATGTTAACTCTGCTTATTGCTGAATAGGATGGAAAGTACACTGCTTTTATCGTAGCAGGTCCAAGCACCAAAATATTTCTTAAAGCTATGGACGTAACTACAAAGCCGCCCAAAAGTAATGCAGGAATATATACTTTGTAAGCAGACTTTTTATGAGGCAACGCAGAAAAAATCATCATAAATACAACCGTTTCTCCAAAGGGATAGGTTAAAGAGGATAAAACACCGGACATTGCTTTTCCAATTCCCTCCCCCATGATTGGAAAAAGATTATCTGTATCCATGCTTGGTATTACAAGTATACTAAATAGAATTAGCAATACCATAACAAATATAATAAAATAATCAGAACACTTCGCCATTGTCTCAATACCTGCTTTCGCACCCCATATACATAACAATCCAAACATTATAACAGGTACTATTGCCGGAGTTTCAGGCAGACCTACAGTAATGATGAACTCTCCAAAATTTCTAAGAACCAAAGCACCCAAATGAAATGCAAACCATATAAAAATGATGCTAATAAGCTTACCAAAAAACTTCCCAAAATTTAACTCCAATATTTGAAATAAATCTTCACCGGGAAACAGAGATAAGATTCTTGAATATATCAAGAGAAGTGGCACTGCCAGAACAATCGCTGCCACAATGGATATCCACATATCTCTTCCAGCTTCTCCTCCTGTCCCCATAACGAGAGTACTGCCGAACAAAAAAAGAATAGTCATTTTAATGCCCTGTGTAATAGAAATTTTTTCTTTGTTCAACGAAATACCCTCCTTTTATTTTCCCATTATTGCAAAAATCAATTGCTTTATAGGCTCTGCGGGACTAGGCATTTCTCTCACATACCCACTTGCAGTACCTATAGCATAGGATATAGTCATAAGTATAAAGTAAACGATTAATTTAGCTTTATCCTGCTTATGATAAGTAGTCTTAAGGTCTAGATACGAAGCGATAGCATAAGATAGAATCATCATCATAAACATACTTACTCACCTATTTTCAAGGGTGTTCTAGTTGTTGCACTTCCCCTAATCGCTACATTTACATTTACATCCAGCTCCAGCTCGGCAAACAATTCATCCCAATTATTTTTTATTTGACTCCAAACCTCAGGCATTTTCATTTCCACACGTCTTCCAAATCCAAATACATCTGCATTATACTGATCTCTGGCAATTGAATACATCTTTTTAATATCTTTCTCTATCTGTTCCTCGGCAGCTTTTTTAAGCTTTTCCTGTCCTGACTTGCTTATAAAATCAGTGGTACCAGCAATTTCGCCAATACTCACATCCATCTCAATATCAACCTTCATTTTTAATATTACATCCTCAAGAACGGGAGTAATCTTACTCTTGCTATCAAAAATTTCCAAAGTAACATTTTCTCCTGTTCCTGCTACATCTTCTATTATTTTCAATCCTCCCTTAAATTCATCTCTTAACCAAAGCATGCACTTCGTATGATTTTCATCTATATTACCAATCATCTTAGCACCCTTAAAAATAGCGGTTCCACCAATTTGAGGCGTCTTCTTGTCATTCTGCTCAGTCAAAGATATGATGGGCAAAATTGGGGAAACTTGTTTATAAAATAGTCTGTCAAAAAACTCAAACAACTCAATGAAGGGAAACTTGGATATTGATTTCTGAGATCTCATGGTATCATCTATTTGAAAGGATACAATAGCTTTAAGCATCCCCTTACCTTCAAGTATTTCTTTCGCTGTTTTTTCAGTAGAAACCAGAAGCCATGTATCCTCTCTCGCTTCTGCATCTCTGAATAAAAAATCCAAGTATTTAACAATATCCTCTTTAGCGATTTCTTGGCTGACTATCACTACCTTTGCATGGCTCCAATAAATCTTTTTTCCTTCCTGAGCTATAGCACTTCTCGCTGCTTCAAAGAAAGTTCTACCATCCTCTTCAATATAAACCGGCTCATAAGCAACCTGACCATCTCCAGCTATATTCACCGCTTCAATCGTAATATGTATTGTACCATCTTCATTTTTATCCACAGCTACTCCTGCCGCAATGGCCAATTGCTCTACCTCTCTGTAATTCCAGCAGCCTGTAAAAACGATACTGCTGCATATGAGCATTAAGATAAGAAATACGGTTTTATTTATTTTCAACTTCATCACCTGTTTTCGCGTCATCTTCAATTCTTTGTCTGTTCTCCTGCACTGTAAGCTTAGGTCTACTTTTCATTTTCTGCCATGGTGCTCTAACCATAACATCCTTTGCATCAGCAGGTTTTAAGCTGCCAATGTTAATCATGTAAGGGATACCAAATGATCTTAAGGAGGCTAAATGTATAAACATGCCAATTACACCGAAAAGGTAGCCGTATAATCCGATAAAAGATGCAGCCAATAAAAAAATAAGTCTTATCAATATCATCTCTCCCTGCATTTTGGGAACAACAAAGCTAGTGATTCCCGTAAGGGCTGCTACTATAATCATAGGGGCGCTGACAAGTTTAGCTTCAACAGCTGCCTGCCCAATTACCAAGGCTCCTACTATACTTATAGTCTGTCCTACAACAGATGGTATTCTTACACTAGTCTCTCTAAGTATTTCAAAAACAAACAGCATTAACACAGCTTCAACGATAGTTGGAAAAGGTACATTCTGTCTAGAGGCAGAAATACTCAATAACAGCTGTGTAGGTATCATCTCTTGATGAAAAGTTATCAGAGCTATATATATAGCCGGTACACTGGAGGCTAAGAAAAAACCAAACCATCTTACCATTCTGTTCAAGGTGGCATAGTAATAATTGTTGTAATAATCCTCATTAACATTAAAATACTCAATAAAAATATAGGGCACAGTTATAGCAATCGGCGTGCCGTCACAAAAAATTGCAATTCTTCCTTCCAAGAGCTTGCCAGCCATTACATCAGGACGTTCAGTGTCTCCAACAGTCTTAAAGGGTGTTATAGGAGAGTCTTTTATAATTTCCTGAATATAGCCCACATCCAAAATTCCGTCTATATTAATTTTATTAAGGCGACGCTCCACCTCTTCAACCAATTTCTTATCTACAATATTTTCAATAAAGCAAATACAGATTTTCGTTTTGGTTTCAGCGCCTATTTCTCTAAATCGCAGCTTAAGATTTGAAGTATTCAGTTTTCTCCTCAAAAGAACAATATTGGTACTTATATTCTCTGTAAAGCCCTCTCTGGGTCCTGTCACAGTCTTCTCTGACTCAGGCTCACTGACTGCTCTCTCAACGAAATCCACAGTATCAATTAGTATCGCCCTGTTAAATTCTTTAACAAACAAGGCTGTTCTGCCTGACAGCAAATCTTGAATGATATCTTCCAGTTTATTTTTTTGATATACATTCGCAGCTGATATGACTTCTTTAGACAACACATTGAGCAGCTGATTAATATCTATATCATCCTTGAGATTTGCTTCT
>JARBUB010000253.1 GCA_029239905.1 Clostridia bacterium | reverse complement strand
TGTTTTGCACTATATCTTTCCATCGTAGATTGTTTAGTACAAAGCATATTGATAAGCTTGGAGGTAAGAAATGATTAATGATAATATAAAAGAATTTATCTATGAAGATATACTTCCTAGAGTTGAAAAACCAGGTAGATATATAGGTAATGAATGGAATAGCGTTCATAAAGGGCTGGAGGGAATAAATATTCGTTTTGCATTTGCATTTCCAGACGTTTATGAAGTAGGTATGTCCCATTTAGGAATTAAAATTTTATATCACTTGTTAAATGCGCAGGAGGATATTTACTGTGAAAGAGTTTTTGCGCCATGGTCGGACATGGAAAAGGAAATGAGAGAAAACAATGTGAAGCTCTTTGCACTGGAAAGTAGAGACTATATTGATAAGTTTGATTTTATAGGTTTCACCCTGCAATATGAAATGAGCTATACAAATATCATAAATATGATAGATCTTGCAGGAGTACCTGTTAGTGCAGACAAGCGAATAGAAGGACAACCTTTTGTTATAGCTGGAGGCCCTTGTGCATATAATCCTGAGCCTTTAGCTGGAATTGTTGACTTATTTGCTTTGGGTGAAGGTGAAGAGCTTATATTAGAAATAATGGAAGTATATAAGGAATGGAAGTCATCCGGTAAAAGCAGAATTGAGTTTCTCAGGGCTGCAGCTGCAATTAAAGGGGTTTATGTTCCTTCTTTATATAAAGTTGAATACAACACAGATAATACAATAAAACAGGTTGCTCCAATTGATGAAGCAGCGCCAAAGAAGATAAGCAAGAGAATTGTAAAGTCTTTGAAGGATTCATACTTCCCAGATAAGATTATTGTTCCTTATATTGAAATCGTCCATGATAGAATTATGCTTGAGATATTTAGAGGCTGCACAAGAGGCTGCAGATTTTGTCAAGCGGGTATGGTTTATCGTCCGGTCAGAGAAAGAGAAGTTGAAGAACTGGTCGAGATAGCAGATAAGCTGCTAACAAGCTCGGGCTATGAAGAGATTTCATTATCATCCTTATCAACAGGCGATTATTCGAGGCTTCAAGAATTGGTAGAAAAGCTTATGTCCAAGTATCAGTCAAATAGAGTCGCATTATCATTACCGTCCCTAAGGTTGGACTCTTTTACTTTAAAGCTTATTGAAGAAGTACAAAAGGTTCGAAAAAGCGGCTTAACCTTTGCTCCTGAAGCCGGAACGCAGCGGATGAGGGATATTATCAATAAAGGTGTAACGGAAGAGGATTTAATAAAGTCCGTAGGATCAGCCTTTGAGACAGGCTATAATGGGATAAAGCTATACTTTATGATAGGCTTACCTACTGAAACATTGGAGGATATTGAAGGAATTGCAGATTTGGCTATGAAGGTTATAAGTCGTTATTATCAAGTACCTAAAGAGACAAGACCAAAGAACTTGAACCTTAATGTTGCGGCTTCCTCTTTTGTACCAAAGGCGTTCACACCATTCCAGTGGGAGCCACAGGATAGAATTGAAACCTTAATAGAAAAGCAAAAGCATCTAAGGGCAGCTCTTAAGAAAAAGCAAGCCACTGTTAATTGGCATGAACCTCAGGTAAGCTATATGGAAGCAGTTTTTGCAAGAGGAGACCGCAGACTCCATGAAGTACTTATTAAAGCTTGGGAGTTAGGATGCAAGTTTGATGGTTGGGATGAACACTTCAGATTTGGAAAATGGATGGAAGCATTTGAACAATGCAATATTGACCCTGAATTTTATGCTTATAGAAGACGTGATTTGGATGAAATACTGCCATGGGATCATATTGATGTAGGAGTAACGAAGGCGTACCTTAAGAGTGAGTATAACAAATCACTTGAGGCAGAGTTGACTGAAGATTGTAAAGTGGCATGCACTGGCTGCGGCATCAATTTATTGGAAGAAGGCGGTGTATGTTAATGATAAATATTAGACTTAAATTTACAAAAGGTAATGAAGTAAAATATATATCCCATTTAGATTTAATGAGAACTTTTATGCGTGCAGTTAGAAGAGCAAACATACCTATTGCATACAGTGGGGGCTTTAACCCACACCCTGAAATGAGCTTTGGAGCGCCCTTAAGTGTAGGAGTCATAAGTTTGGCTGAATATGTGGATATTACATTGGCTAAAGAAATGGCACTGCAGGATATCGTCGATGGGCTAAACCAATCAATGCCTGCTGGAATTAAGGTTTTAGGTGCTATGGAGCTTCCAGAAAGATTCAAAAGTGCAATGGCCTTGATTACCCATGCCAAGTATTCAATGAAAGTAAACCTTGGAAGCATAGATGAAGGGGATTTGCGGGAAAAACTATTTACCTTTATAAATCAAGAGAGTATTACAGTGAAAAAGAAGCAGCCTAAAAAGAATTTTCAAATGAAGATAGTTGAAATTAGACCTATGATTTTAGAGATGAATTTTTCTGGTTACAAAGAGGGATACTGCTATTTTGACTGCTTGTTGCAAAGCGGCAGCAAGGCCAACTTAAATCCAGATTTACTTATGCAAGCCTTCATTGAATATGCTGGGCTGAATATTAATAGGATAACAATCACTCGTGAAGATGTTTTTGTAGAAAAGGATGGAAAGCTAGTAGATTTACTTGAATATAGGGATTAGAATTTCATATTAAAAGTAATCTTCTTATCAATTAATTAAGGATAATGTTTTGCACAATTGAGTACAATTGAATGTAATAACATTTAGTAGGAGCATAATCAATGAAAGAAATAGTTATTGACGTTGGAATTGAAAATACTACCGTAGCACTGTTGGAAGATAAAGAACTGACAGAACTATATGTTGAAAAGCATAACAATCAGTCCATAGTTAGTAATATATATAAAGGACGGGTTGAAAATGTACTGCCTGGGATGCAGGCTGCTTTTGTAAATATAGGTATAGATAAAAACGTTTTTCTATATGTTAAAGATGCTATTCCTAATACTTATATAGGGGAAGAGGAAGAAAGCGAATATGTAGATAAATACAAAAATGTTAGCATCAATGATTTTTTGAAGGTAGGTCAGGAAATTGTTGTCCAGGTAGTTAAGGAGCCTATTAGTACTAAGGGAGCTAGGGTAACTACCCACATAACACTGCCTGGCAGATTTGTAGTACTTATGCCAACTGTAGAATATACGGGCATATCAAGACGAATAGAAGATGAACAAGAGCGAGAAAGACTAAAGGCACTGGCAACTAAATATAAGGCTGAGAATATGGGAGTAATCATCCGAACGGCAGCGAAAGACTGCAGCGAAGAAGAAATTCGAGAGGATATTATTTTTCTCAGCAAGCTGTGGGAAGATATAAAAATTAGACAGCAAAATGGTCCGGTTCCACGAATAATACATAAGGACATTAATATCGTATATAGAACAGCGAGAGATATGTTCACCAACGATATTGATAAGTTTGTCATTAATGATAAGGATGAATATGACAAAATTCTTCAAGTTGTGGGGCTGTTATCAAAGGATCTTGTAAAAAAAGTAGAATACTTTGATAAAGCTTATGAAATTTTTGAATTCTATGATATAAAATCGAAAATCAATAAAGTTTTGACACGGAAGGTATGGCTTAAGTCTGGTGGATATCTAATTATCGATCAGACTGAAGCATTAACAGTTGTAGATGTGAATACTGGCAAGTTTGTAGGAACCATAGATTTAAAGGATACGGTTTTAAAAACCAATGTCGAGGCCGCCAGGGAAATTGCAAAGCAGCTTAGGCTCCGAGATATAGGCGGAATAATTATTATTGATTTTATAGATATGCATGAAAAGCAGCATGAAGAAGTAGTGCTGGATGTACTGAAGAACTCACTAAAAAAAGATAGAACGAAGTCAAATGTTCTTGGAATTACACACTTAGGCTTAGTTGAAATGACAAGGAAAAAGGTTCGGCAAAGAGTAGACAGTGTTTTTATGAGTGACTGTCCTCATTGCAATGGTGAGGGCAAGATTTTAGCTGGTGTAGAAAAATAAAATACAATAACTGCTAAGGCTGATGTATGTTTCAAAACATGGAAAACCTAATTGACAAATATATATTGATATGATAAAGTATATTGATGTAGGCGTATCCGCACGGAACGGGTTTAAATTTTACCTAGCATCCGGCGAGACTTATTATAGGAGGTGTAAGCCTAATGT
>JARBUB010000033.1 GCA_029239905.1 Clostridia bacterium | reverse complement strand
CAAAGGATTTAACTGCGGCAATCACAGATAAAAAGCTGGATGATAAAACTCTTGAAAGCCTTAGAGGATTGCATAGGAAAGCTCAATACAGATGGGACTGTGTATTTGTAGAAAACAGCACGGGCTTCCATAATGAGCAAAAGGCTAAGAATGCTTTGAACGACGCAGAGAAATACGCAGATGAAGCCTTGAGTATTTTGGGCAAACTTTAAATTCATAAAAAAGAAAATAATGGGAAAACTACAATCAAGTGGTTTTAGAGGAAAACTAAAGCTATAAGGCTGTAGTTTTTTTATTGGAGGATTTATGGGGAATAGCATTTGGATACAAAAGTTTAGGTTCTTGAAATCCATGGGCTTTGGTATTTTTTTATTGGTTTTCATATTAATACTGTCAGTGGTAGGGACCATAATACCCCAAGGTCATGAGGCAATATTCTATACCGAAAGATATTCTGAATATTTAACTGCCTTGGTTGTTATATTTGGCTTGGATCATATTTACACATCCATGCTTTTTATGATACTTTTTATCGCCTTGGCCATCAATTTACTTTTGTGCAGCACAAGCAGAATGAAAAGGATAATCATAAAGGTAAAGCAGCGCAATAATATCAACAACATGAAAGAAATTAGTTCCTATAAGCTTGTTAAGCACAAGGAATATTCATCAGTTTATAGATATATTTTTAAGGTTTATGGTACAGCAGGTCTGTTTAAGTATAAGAATAAGGATGAAGTTTACTATTCCTCAAAAAATGTTATAGGGTATTTTGGTTCTTGGTTTTTGCACCTTGGCATCATGCTCGTAATACTGTTTTACATTTATGGTCAGGCAACCTTCTTTTCAAGTGACATTTATGGGGTGCCCGGTGAAGTCATGAGTCTTGAAGGAACAGATTACAAAGCGGCTATTCAGGCTTTTAATGTCAGCTATAGAGAAAATGGATCAATTTCACAATATACCACTGAATTGGAACTACTAGATGAAGAAGGCAAACAACTTAAGAAGGGCAGCCTCAATGTAAACAATCCAATGAGGTATAAGGGCTATGGGTATTATCAAACAAGCATGGGTTGGGCTGCTGATTGTCAGGCATATAAAGCAGCGCTGCCCCTTAAGAGTGAAGTAATTTTTGAAAAATCAGCTGTGAATATTCAGGCGGAAAACATTGCGATTGCTCTTACTAAGTTTTACCCTGATTTTGCAGCCAATGAGAGCGGCTTCGTAACTCTGTCAGATATGCCGAACAATCCTGCTTTGCTATATGCTATTTACTATAGAAATGAATTGGTCAAAATGGATATAGTACAGCCGGGAGAAGCTATAGAATGGAATGAGTACAGCTTTAATCTGAATAATTTTAGGAGATATACTTATTTAAAAGTAAATAAAATGAATGGACAGATTGGAGCCGCGGTGGGGGGCATACTTATTATAATTGGTTTGGCCTTAACCTTTTACTTTAAACCAAGAGAATTGGCAATAAAGAGGCAAGGGGAAGGGCTATATATCTATGGCAAGGCAGAGCTTGAAAATGAAGAAAACCGCATTGCAAATGCTTTAAAGATAGAAAACTACTTAAACAACAAGGAGGAAGGTATAGATGTTCGGTGAAAAGCAAGGATTTTTGACAGCCTTAATTTTATACAGTTTAGCTGCCTTGGCATACATTATATTTCTTATTTCAAGGAAGCTTGCATACTCAAACTACGGTAGTTGGCTGGTGAGAGCAGGCTTATTGTTTCATACAGGGGCTTTGGTAATGAGAACGGTACAAACCAGTTATCTACCCCTAACCAGCCAATATGAATTTGCCACTAGCTTTGCATGGGGAATATCCCTGTTCTTTGTAGGTTTTGAATGGAAATATAAGATTAGAAGTCTAGGAGCATTTGCTACCCCTTTGATTTTGATAGTGACCTTTTATGCTGCATTGCAGTCCGCTGAAATAAAGCCTTTAATGCCTGCACTGCAAAGCAAGTGGTTAGTTGTGCACGTCAGTACGGCAGTATTGAGCTACGGAGCATTTGCAGTGGCTTGTGCAGTTTCCATAATGTTTATAATACGTGACAAAATCAAAGAGGATGAATTTACATCCAAGCATATGCCGCAATTGGGGGTATTAGACAACATAAGCTATAAGGCTATTACCTTTGGTTTTTTTATGCTTACTCTGGTAATAATAACAGGCGCAATATGGGCAGAAAGAGCTTGGGGAAGATACTGGCAATGGGACCCAAAAGAAACTTGGAGTTTTGTAACTTGGGTAATTTATGCTTTGTATCTGCACGTGCGATTAAATAGGGGTTGGAAAAACAAGAAGGCAGCTTGGTATGCAGTAATAGGCTTTGCATCAATATTATTTACATACATAGGGGTTAATACAATATTAGTTGGTTATCACTCCTATGGATTGCTATATTTACCATAGATATAAACCTCCGTTTGTGGTGTCTGGCACTATAAACGGAGGTTTTATTGTTAATATGGTTAATGTACGTGTGCTCCCTTTAAAGCCTGCAGTCTCGGGAACAATATATTATTTTCCATGTGTATATGTTGGAACAAGTCTGATTCTAACTCATAAAGCTTTTGATAAGTTAAACCATAAGTAGTGCAGCCATCAGCAGGAATTTGATACTGGTCTGTAATTTTTCTAAGCTCCTTCAATATGTCACCAGCTCCTGTATGCTCATTCTCAAGCTCTTCAATCGTTTTTAATGCTTTATCTAACAGCTCGGGGGAAGGAGATTTTTCATATTGCTTTATGATCGGAAAAAGCATTTCTTCTTCTTTTATCAAATGGGATTCAAGCTCCATTTTAAGACTATTAAATAGCTTGTGAACTTTAGAAAGCTCTATATGATGCTCTCCATGAACTCTCAGTATCTTTGCAACCAATTGCCCAAGTATAGGCAGCTCATTGTTTAAATAGGTGTGATGCTTCTGCACAACATAGTCTATTAATTGTGAGTAAGACGCGGTTCTCCAATCAATATCTGAATGGATGCTATCCTTAAAGCTTTCATATTCTTGATTAATCTTGTCGATGACTGTACTTTCGCTGATGTTCTTTTCCACAAGTGCCTCTGCGAGAGGTCTGTGCCCACCACAACAAAAGTCAATATTATATTCTTTAAAAATATCTATAGCCTTCGGAAAATTTACAACGATGTTGCCTATTGTATCTGCACTTGAAAATTTATTATTCATAATATCCCTCCATTAAAGTTATCCTTTTTAGGTTTTGCATATTGCAATAATTAATACTTATCTTATAGGCTTATTATAATCTGAAATCCTTCATTTTTATGTGATTCAAGTCACGTTTTTCAAGTAAATCCAATAATTAGTATTAGATAAGAAATATCATATAGAACATAACTAAATGAGTATATTATTCCATGCTTACGCAATACTAACATTGAAAATATATAGCTTTTGATTGAAGTGCTATAAATGAAAGGAGCTTGAATAATGGGAGAAACAATTCTAGAAAAAACAGAGGGTCGTGTAAGTTATCATGATTCTGTTGAGGAAATGTTAGTAAGAATTAGAGAAGACGGAATGTCTAACGTATTTGATCGATATGCGGATCAGGAGAAGATACGCTGCAAGTTCTGTCTTCAAGGCCTTAGCTGCCAGCTATGCTCACACGGACCCTGCAGGTGGAATGTTGAAAAAGGCATTGACAAGGGTGTTTGCGGTATAGGACCTGATGCCAACGCTATGAGAAAGCTTTTGCTTCAAAATACGATGGGTGCAGGTACATATAGCCATCATGCTTATGAGGCTTTTAGGACCTTAAAGTCTATAGGAGAAGGCAAATCCAACTTTAAAATCAAAGACGAAAACAAGTTAAAATGGATGTGCGAGAAGCTGGGCATAAACACCAACCAAGATATTAACAAAATGGCTGTTCAACTGGCTGATCTTCTAGAACACCAGCAAAGTGTGGGAGAAGATGAACCAAACCTCATGGTTGAAGCCTTTGCTCCCAAAAAGAGAAAAGAAGTCTGGAAGAAGCTAAACATGTATCCCGGAGGAACTGTTCATGAAGAGCAAAACTGCGTAGCCAGCTGCTTGACCAATGTAGATGGAGATTATGTATCTCTTGCAGTAAAGGCACTTCGATTAGGCGTTGCTACTATATACAATTCGCAAATTGGACTTGAAATGGTACAGGATATTATTTTTGGAACACCTATGCCTCATGAAGTTAATACAGATCTCGGAATAATCGACCCGGATTATATAAATATCGTATTTAACGGACATCAACCTTGGATTGGTGCTGTAACAATCGAAAAACTTCACTCCCCAGAATATCAGGCGAAGGGAAAAGCTGCTGGAGCAAAGGGTATTAGAGTAATAGGCTCCATCGAAACAGGTCAAGAGCTCTTGCAAAGATATCCTATGGATGATGTGTTTGTAGGATTAATGGGTAACTGGCTTGCCATTGAACCAATGCTTGCCACAGGCGGTATTGATGTTCTGGCAATGGAAGAAAACTGTTCACCACCTGCAATTGATATGTATGCTGAGAAGTATCAAGTGACACTTGTAAGCATAAGCACAATTATTGGAGTACCTGGTACTCAGGAAAAAATGCCTTATTATCCAGCAGATGCGGATAGAATGTCAGAAAAATTAATTGAGCATGGTATAGAAAACTTCAAGAAACGTCATGGAAATATTAAGCCTATGGTTCCAAAGAAGATCCAAAAGGCAATAGCAGGCTTTTCAACAGAAGCAGTTCTTGGTGCTCTTGGCAATAAACTTGATCCATTAGTTGATGTAATTGCTGCAGGAACATTAAAGGGAGTAGTTGCTCTTGCCAACTGCTCAACCCTCCGAAATGGGCCTCAAGATTGGAATACAGTAAATCTGACAAAGGAATTAATTAAAAAGGATATTTTGGTAGTAGCAGGCGGCTGTGGAAACCATGCACTTGAAGTAGCAGGTCTATGCAGCCTAGAAGCAGCTGATATGGCAGGAGAAGGCTTGAAGGCTGTATGCAATTTACTTAAGATTCCTCCAGTATTAAGCTTTGGTACCTGCACAGATACAGGTAGAATATCCATGCTGGTTACAGCTTTGGCTGATCATTTGGATGTTGATATACCTGATCTTCCAATCGCAGTTACAGCACCTGAATGGATGGAGCAAAAGGCTACGATAGATGGTATATTCGCAGTAGCATACGGTGCATACACGCATTTGTCTCCTACACCTTTCGTTACCGGAGCACCAAAATTAGTTAAGCTTCTGACCGAGGATGTTGAAGGCTTGACAGGGGGCAAGGTAGCATTAGGAGATGACCCAGTAGAGGTTGCAAACAATATCGAAGCACATATCATATCAAAACGTAAGAAATTAGGATTAAGTTAATAATAAGTGCTCAGCCGCAAAATGTGGTTGAGCATTTTTCTTATGATAAGCTAGGAAAAAAATAGACAGTGTGATTCAAATCATATATTTATTTAATCCTCATCTTTATAATAAAAGCATAGTAAGTCAAATTATAAGATGCGGGAGTAAATGAAATGGGAAATAAAAATGATTTAATAAGGCAGCACAAAGAAATTGGAGAAATAATCCATGTTCTAAAGTCTAATTTGCAAGAAAGTAAAGTAAGGGCAGAAGCATCGCAACTGGCTCAAAACATCAATTTTCTTGCCGGCAAGCTAAGAATACACCTATTAGCAGAGGATGAAAGCCTATATCCAAAACTAATGAGCGGAACAGATGTAAAAGGAAAGGAAATTGCAGAACGCTTTTCAAAGGAAATGGGGAGCTTAGCACAGGGTTTTACGGATTATAAAGTAAAGTACAATATTAGTTCAAAAATATTAAGTGATACAGATGCATATATAAAGGATACAAAGATTATAATAGAAGCCTTGGAGAATAGAATAACCAGAGAAGATAATGAATTATACATACTACTGTAAAAGAAATGGGATGACTTAGGTCATCCCATTATTTATATTCCTCTATTTTGCTAATCCAATGCCGCTGCTCTCTAATAAAGTGGTTAGGTACAAGGGGTGTAAAGGTGCCGATTGCCATAACCTTGCATTCCTCTCGTAGCTTCATTATCAATTCACAGAAGCAAGTAAAATCAGATATCTGCTGTTTTGCCTCTTGGCTAAGCTGCAGCAATATTCCATCCTCCAAGCCTGTTTGCATCAACATCATTTGAAGCTCAGAGGCTTTGATTGTCAGTTTTTCAAATATCATTTTATAATTTAGAGCTTGCTGAATATACATTTCTTCCGCAGGCTCCAGGAATGCGGCCATGATAGCTCCATGACCAGCGCAATCAGTAATCCAAAGCTTCAATTGCTCGACATAGAGCATAGTTGGAATTTGGTTATTCTTATGATCTGGTGCAGATAATACCATCATAAATAGGTTTGCTTCATTAATTTGATGACTAATGTTGGAGGGGGTAAGATTTATGGCAATATTACAGGTAAGAAGATTTTTTAATATTACTCGTTTGTAGCCAATAAAGCATTGCAGCCCATGCAGCAGCTTGGGATAAATCATCTTTAGGCTGTCAGAATCTTTGATTTCTAAATTAATTTTTGCAAAAAAATCCATGAAGTAAGTGGAGTTTTCTATAAATGTCTGCTCCTTTGGCGCTAGTGCGTTTACTTGAAAATTTGCGTGATCTCGCATGATACTGGTCCAAAATAATAGTTCATCCTTAATATCCATTAATTTACCTCCTAAAGCTGAATATATTTAATCTATATGTGACATATTGGAAATACTGCCAGTACCGCAATCATCAATAAAATAAAGAAGAAAATAGTGAGGGCTATTGCATTATTTCCGTATAGTTAGTATACTAACTATACGGAAATGAATAATTAGCATACTAACTATATTTTAAGAGATAAATCTTCTCTAACTATCTCTATAAAGGAGACGTACTGTATGGATTACTATGATAATTTAGGGTACCTAATAAACAAAGCGGCTAGAATGACAAAATGGGATTTGAATAATGCATTGACAGATGTGGGAATTACCTCAGCACAATGGGGTTTGATCAGGGATATATTCTTAACTGAAAGCATATGCAATAACGAAGCAGAGAGACTATGCAAGCTGACCCCTGCTGCAATCGCAGAAAGGATGCATGCAGATAGGCCGACAATATCCTGTATGGTGGAAAAATTAGTGAAACAGGACTTTGCCTATAGAGTTTCTAATCCAAATGACAGACGCTCACAAATCATACTTCTTACAGATAAAGCAAAAGTACTGATACCCAAATTGATGCAATTAGCGGAAGATACACTTGAAAAAGCAACAACAGGCTTTTCTGAGGAAGATACAAAGCAGCTTAAAGAGTACTTATCCAAGGTGATTGAAAACTTAATGTAAAGAGGAAAATGTTTTGCACATTCTGATTTAATGCAAAATGTTTAGTGCAAAACATATAGAGTCGTCTTGTCCAGCATAGGCAGCTAAAATATATTGATGCTGCAGAGATTTTTCGATGTAAATACTAATAATTAAATGGAGTCTGAAGGGAGAAAAGATTTGGATAGATCAAAACAATTAGGGGAAGAAAAGATATTAAGCTTAATAATTAAGTTTTCGATACCAGCTATCATAGGTATGCTGGTGAATGCATTGTATAATATTGTTGATAGAATATTTATAGGAAATGGTGTAGGCTCCGACGGAATTGCAGGCGCAGCCATTGGCTTTCCTATCATGTTAATCATGATGGCTTTCAACATGCTTATAGGCTTAGGGGCAAATTCCTTAGTAGCTATAAGGCTGGGAGAGCAAAAGAAGGCTGAGGCAGAGCAGATCATGGGGAATGCCTTTGTGCTGCTTGTTGCTTTGTCATTGGTTATAACGGTTTTAGGCTTGCTATTCTTGGACCCGCTATTGAAATTATTTGGAGCCAGTGAAACTGTTCTACCTTATGCAAGAGAATATATGCGAATCATACTTGCGGGCTCGGTATTCCAGGCAATCGGTATGGGTATGAACAACTTCATTAGATCAGAGGGAAGCCCTAGAATCGCAATGGTTACAATGCTGATTGGAGCGGTGTTAAATACAATCCTTGACTATTTGTTTGTATTTGTTTTCCATTGGGGAATGGCGGGAGCAGCCTATGCTACGATAATATCATTGGCAGTATCTGCGGCATGGGTACTTTATCATTTTGTTTACGGTAAAAGTGTACTTAAACTACATGTTAAGAACTTTAAGCTAAAGGTAGATGTCATTGTTAAAATTGCAGCCATTGGAGCAGCGCCTTTTTTGATGCAATTTGCAGCAAGCATATTGAATGCCATAATGAATCGAAGTCTGTCTGCATATGGCGGGGATGTGGCGGTATCGTCTATGAGCGCAGTAATGAGCATAACGATGTTGTTCTTGATGCCCATATTTGGTATAAACCAAGGTGTACAGCCTATCATAGGCTATAATTACGGAGCAAAAAAATATGACCGTGTGAAGGAAGCCTTAAAACTGGGTATCACTGCAGCAACAATCGTAGTTATCTTTGGATTTATTATAACGAGATTATTCTCTGTGCAGCTGATATCCATATTCAATGCCAAGGATACAGAACTGATTGCTTTTGGATCCCATGCTTTGAAGGTGTTTTTGATATTCATGCCAATAATTGGCTTCCAGATTGTATCATCAAACTACTTCCAAGCAGTGGGAAAGCCTGTGCAGGCAGGCCTACTTAGTCTATCAAGACAGGTTCTGATATTAATACCTGCTATGCTTATATTGCCAAGATTTTTCGGAGTAGAAGGGGTACTGTATGCTGGACCGCTATCTGATTTGGTTTCATCAGCAATTACTGGGGTGTTCTTATTCTATGAGTTAAGACATTTGGATTCAAAGCATCAAGGCATGCAAATAAATGAGACTTAAGAAATATTAAGTAAGAGCACCCGAAGGGGTGCTTTTTTTATGTGCACATGAAACAAAACAGTATAGCTTTTCCCTATTAATAGAATAATAAATAATTATGAGCTTTTAATAAGTAGGAGCAAAAAATGGAGAAAAATGAAAGTACCAAGAGTGATTTAATTGAATTAAAAACGATGTTTAGCAATGATGAAACGGTTACCTTTAGAGAGTTTTGCTGTAAAAAGGAGCCATCCATATGCTTTTGTATTACCTTCGTAAATGGAATGATAGATAAAAATTCCATTCATAGTCAGATTATAAAACCAATCATCGAAGCGGAGCTAGATGATACTCTTGATATCAATCAGCTTCTAAATTTGATTTCAAAAGAAATAGTGTCAGCCGCAAGTGTACAACAAAGCAGTGGCTTGGACAATATAATACCATTTTTATTAACAGGCAACACAATATTATTTGTAAGAGAGTTTAATAAAGTCATTATTATTGATACATCAGATTGGGATAAACGAGCGATTACTGAACCAGAGTCAGAAAGAACTGTTACTGGTCCAAGGGAAGGCTTTACAGAGAATATAGGAACCAATGTGATGTTAATCAGAAGGAAATTCAAAACACGAAATTTGAAACTTGAGTTTAAAGACATAGGTTCAGAAACAAAAACAAAAATATGTATCTGTTACATAGAAGGCATTGTAAATAAGAAGATTTTACAAGAATTAAATAGAAGAATAGAGAAAATAGACATTGATGGAATTTTAGATGCGCAGTATTTACAAGAACTCATAAAGGATTCTCCAATGTCGCCCTTTAAGACAATAGGCTATACTGAACGCCCGGATGTGGTGGCAGGAAAGCTTTTGGAGGGTAGGATAGCTATTGTATGTGAGGGTACACCTGTTGCAATAACAGTACCCTTTACATTTGTAGAGTATTTTAATGTGAATGAGGATTATTATAGCAATTTTTACTATGCAACCATAAACCGGATAATAAGGTGGGTAGGCTTTTTTCTGGCCTCCAGCGTACCAGCCATATATCTAGCCTTGGTTACCTTCCACCAAGAAATGCTGCCAACACAGCTGCTGCTGAGTATATCTGCATCGAGGCAGAATGTACCATTTCCTACAATTGTTGAAGCCATACTTATGCTGTTTGTTTTTGAATTGCTTAGAGAAACCAGCGTCAGGATGCCAACCGTTATAGGGCAGACCATAAGTATCGTTGGAGCCTTGGTAATTGGTCAAGCAGCAGTTGAGGCTGAACTAGTAAGCGCACCAATGATTATTGTGGCAGCATTGACTGGAATTACAAGCTTTGTAGTGCCTAAGATGCAGGGGGAATTAATAATAATAAGGCTTGTTTTTCTCATGTCAGCAGCTTATATAGGACTATATGGATATCTTTTCAGTGTAATAGGAATGTTTATACATTTGGCTAGCTTAAGATCCTTCGGCATTCCTTATATGCTTGATATTGGTACCTTTAAACCGTCTGATGCCAAGGATATTATGGTTAGAGCACCTTGGCAGGAAATGAAAACCAGACCTAAGCTTGTAGTACAGAAAAACAGGAATCGGGTTGGCAGGGAAACAAAAGAAGGTGATAATGGTGAAAAATAACAAGCTTTTTTGTGTTATCACTATGCTCATTTGCAGCTGTATCATCTTTACGGGATGCTGGAATTATAGGGAGGTAGAGCAATTGGCTATCGCATCTGGCGTCGCTGTGGATGAAAAATCGGATGGTATAACGCATTTAACCATCGAAGTAGTGAATATCGGTAGAGATGGGAAGGCAACTTATGAGCCGAAATATATTGAATCAGATGGATACACATTTTTTGAAGCAGCAAGAAAGGCAGTAACCAAGGAAGGAAAAAAGATATATTGGAGTCATGCCAAGGTAGTTATAATCAGTGAGGAAATTGCCAGAAAGGATATTGCAAAATACTTGGATTTCTTATTCAGAGATGCAGAAACCAGAGAAGACATATGGCTGCTGATATCCAAAGAGAAAACGGCTGGTGAGATACTGCAGAGCAAGGGCATGCTTAAACCAATCGTATCTTTTCAAATAGATGATGCCATGCGGTCACAAAAATCAATAACAAGATTTCCATTCATTCAGCTTTATGAGTTTTTTGACAGGCTATTCTATAAGCAAGTTGCCCCAATATTGCCTACAATAAACTTAGTAGAGCAGCACGGGGAGAAATCTACTCATGTTGGAGGAACCGCGATATTTAAGGGTGAAAAACTAATCGGATTCTTAAATGAAGAGGATACTAAATCTATGCTGTGGTTAAGAGATGAGGTTAAAGGCGGATTGATAATATTAAAAAATGCTGCAGGCACAGATGATAATGTTACTTTGGAAATTTATAAAAGCAAGAGTAAGATTACTCCTATTGTTCAGGAGGGTGTTCTAAAAATGAAGGTAGAGGTTGATGTTGATGTTAGTGTAGGAGAGATAATGGGCACCTCGGATTTCATCAGTAGCCCTGGGAGGCAAAAGCTTAAAGCATTTGCAGAGAAGCGTGTAGAGGAGGATATTAATACTATGTATACCTTGGTTCGGGATAATTACAATGCAGATGTATTTGGATTTGGAAGGAATATTGAAATGAAAATGCCAGATGTATGGAAACAAATAAAAGATGACTGGGATAACTTTTATGCCGAATTGGAGTTAGAGCTAAATGTAAAAGTGAACATTAGAGGAAGTGCTACTACAAGAGTACCCTTGAAGGCAGGAAAATAATTATGTTTGTAATGATGGTTTTATCCTATGCAATTACCGCTTTTATAGATCTTAAGTCAAATTATAAAAAGCAGGACAAAGTTAAGCTAGCTGTATATTTTACGCTTATGGCCATATCCTGTGCAATAGGAAGCATAAGCGGCTATGTAGAAAAAATGCCTAGTCCTGCTGAGCCAATTAAGAATATTATATTTACTCTTATGGGGAAATAAAGGGGAATATTATTATGAACAAAGAAAAAATATCCGATATTCAGAGTGTAAAGCTGATGATTCTATTTATATTCGGAAGCACTCTGGTTATAGGTACCGGGGGAGAAGCAGGAAGGGATGCGTGGATATCAATTTTTATAGCTGTTATCTTGGCAATTCCTATCTATTTGGTATATTCTAGAATTTTATCACTGTTTCCCGGCAAAGACTTATTTGAGATATTAGAATTGAATTTCGGGAAGTTTTTTGGTAGAATCATTAGCTTGCCATTTATTTGGTTTGCATTTCATTTAGGGGCCCTGGTGCTTAGAAACTTTGGAGAGTTTATCAGCACTGTAGGTTTACCTGAAACTCCAAAGATTGTTCCTATAATAATATTTGGATTGCTATGTATATGGGGTGCGAAGGCGGGTATCGAGACTCTAGCAAAATGTAGTGAATATTTTATTATTTTTGTAGTGTTCTTGCTAATAGTATTTAGTTTTCTAACTATACCAATTATTGATACGGACAATATTTTCCCGGTGTTGGGAAGTGGATATAAAGAGATTATGTCAGGAATATTATCTGCATTTACTTTTCCCTTTGGAGAGGTTGTTATATTTATGATGATTTTTTCTTCGCTTAGAAGCAAAAGTTCAACTTCTAAGGTGTTTATTTCTGCTTTGTTATTGAGTGGCGTAACAATAGCTCTTTTATCCGTAAGAAACATAATGATTTTGGGACCTGATACAATTGAAGCAGTGTACTTCCCTTCTTATTTCGCCATAGGGAGAGTAAATATAGGGAACTTTCTTCAGCGTATGGAAATCGCTGTAACAGTTGTATTTATTCTATCTGGGTTTATAAAGATTGCATTATGTCTTACGGCAACGGCAAGAGGTGTGGCAAGAGTAATAGGCTTTGATGATTATAAAATACTGATTACTCCTACAGGTTTATTAATGGTTAATTTAGCTCGAAATATCTATGAAGATATAGTCGAGATGTTTGATTGGGCATTTAAGGTTTGGCCTTATTATGCTTTTCCCTTTCAAGTTATTCTGCCTGTATTGATATGGATTTTTATAGAACTAAAGCAAAGAGCTAAGAATAAGGCAAATACTACAGAAGTCACAATAGACGATGGAAGCAGTGGATAGCTACATTTGCACAAAGAGGGATTTTGGGGCTAAATGTATAAGTACTCTAATAAATTCATATTGAGGTGATTTATATGAGAAGGGCCGTGCCTTTAGCTTTGACTATTATAATTTTGCTTGCAGGCTGTACAGAGTACCAAAAAACTCGGATGCAAAGCTTTGTAACGCCGCCTTTTGGGAGTAATAGTGCTAATATTGCTCCAACTAAGGTTAACTTGATAAACGAAGAGGGGAAAACTGTATCAGAGAGAATCGTTGTGCCGAAAGGCTTTGAAAGAGTTCTAGTAGAAGATGGCTCCTTTGGAAATTATCTTAGGAGTCTGCCCCTTAAACCTCATGGTTCACCAGTTCTTTATTTTAATGGAGATATAAAGCCAGCAGAAGTACATGTGGCGGTATTAGATATTGATGTAGGGGATAGAGACCTGCAACAGTGTGCTGACGCAGCAATGAGACTCAGGGCAGAGTACTTGTATAGCAAGGGTGAATTTGAAAAGATACATTTCAATTTTACAAACGGATTCAAGATTGAATACTCAAAATGGATGCAGGGCTATCGAGTTGCAGTAAACGGAAATAAGACCTCTTGGGTGAAAAAGGCGGGTCAAGCATCGGATTACCAGAGCTTTAGGAAGTATTTAGATATTGTATTTGCTTATGCAGGTACTGCGTCTCTGGTGAAGGAGCTTAAGACTGCATCAATAGCTGATATGCAGATTGGGGACGTGTTTATAAAGGGTGGCTCCCCTGGTCATTGTGTTATTATAGTTGACATGGCAAAAAATAAAGAAACAGGTGAAAAACTGTTTCTTTTAGCTCAAAGTTATATGCCTGCTCAAGAAATTCAAATATTGAAAAATCCTAACAATGATGAGTACAATCCATGGTATTCGATAAAAGCAGGAGAAGCTTTGGACACGCCGGAGTGGAACTTTTCATCTGAACAGCTAATGAAATTCTAGTTCAAATCCTCCTTTTTACTTTGTCAGGCATAAAAAAAGGAGGATTTAGTCTACGTAGCGGCCATGCTCTGGGACGGCTTCATCACGAAAATTGATAGACAGATTTTCCAGTGCTACTTTTAGCTCCTCGCCCTTCATAGGAGCACCATGGCTGGTAATTGCCAGTGTTGGTTTAAGCTGTCGCAGTATTTTTACTGAGTTCTCAGCATCATTCCATTCTGTTGTAAAATATGCCGGAGGACCATTTAAATCTTGTTTTTGAGTCAACACTGAAAGCAAGGACTCTTGTTTCACGGTAGTAATAGCGTCCCCTGCAATTAATATACCATCTGATTTTCTAAATAGAGATATGTGTCCGGGTGTATGACCTGGTGTATGGATCCACTGCCACTCCGGCATCGATGGGATAATGCCATTATCAGGCAATGCTTGCACTCTATGCCCTAAGTCTATGCCATTGTTCGGAAATAGAAAAGACATCTCAGCGATTAATCCTTCGCCAACCGTAGGATCTGCTGGCGGATAATCCTTTTTACCGGTCAAATAAGGAAGTTCCAATTGATGTGTATAAACAGGCACATTCCAATGATCAGATAGTTCGATTACAGAGCCTACATGGTCAAAGTGCCCATGAGTAAGTATGATTGCTTGGGGCGGACAGCTTTTGCCATACAATCTTTCTGCTTCTTCTAAGATAGCTTTTGATGAATGAGAGAGTCCGGTATCAACAAGTATCCATTTAGAATCCTTCTCTTTGGGCTCCCCTATCATATATAGATTGACGATTGTGAATTTAAGCAGCTGTATATCATGCGTTACCTGCTGCACCTTGACGGTTGCGTCTGTAAGGACTTCTAATAGCTTATTTGTCATAGTGAATACCTCCTATATGTTTTGCAAGCAAAACATTTTCATTAAATCATGTATATTATAAGTATTGGCGTTGCGGCTTATACTAAATAAAAGGTTTAGTTTACCAAAATAATATATTGACAATATATTTTGCCAGTGGTAAAATTAACATATAAATCCTATAGGGATGATGGGTGATTGAAATGAAGATATCTACAAAAGGAAGATACGGGCTTAAAGCCATGATGGATTTGGCAATATACTCTCTTGGAGAGCCTTTGAATCTTAAAAGTATTGCAGAAAGACAAAATGTTTCGGAAAAATACCTTGAGCATATTTTTTCTGCATTGAAAAAGGCTGGTCTACTTAAGAGTACAAAGGGAACTCAGGGTGGCTATATTTTGGCACAACCTACAGGAGAAACAACAGTAGGCAGTATTTTGAGAGTCTTAGAAGGTGATTTGTCTGTTGCTGAAAAGCCTTCTGGTGAGGACGGTGATGCTGATATTTTAGAGCGATGTATAAATCAAAATGTTTACGAAAAAATAGATAGAAGTATAGCTCAATTGCTTGATGGCATTACCCTTGATGATTTGCAACAGGAATACAAGAAGATGAATGAGAATATAGATTATATGTTTTATATATAATCTTTTGATTAATAACCTAGTAAACTGATAGATATAATATGTTTGGAGGAAAACGAAATGGCAAATATTAAAAAGAGTTTAACAGAATTAATAGGAAATACACCAATGCTAGAGCTGACAAACTACAATAAACAGAGTAAGCTGGATGCAACAATAATCGCAAAGGTTGAAGCTTTTAATCCAGGCGGTAGTGTAAAGGATAGAATAGGCCATGCGATGATAATGGATGCAGAGCAGAAAGGTTTATTAAACAAAGACAGTGTAATTATAGAACCTACAAGCGGCAATACTGGTATCGCATTGGCTTATATTGCAGCAGCTAAGGGCTACAGAATAATTCTTACAATGCCTGAAACAATGAGCGTTGAAAGAAGAAGCCTGTTAGCAGCTTTAGGAGCTGAATTGGTATTGACTCCTGGACCAGAGGGCATGAAAGGTGCGATCAAAAGGGCGGAGGAGTTGGCAGCAGAAATACCAAATTCATTTATACCTCAACAGTTCAAAAATCCATCGAATCCAGAATATCATAGAAATACAACAGCTGAGGAAATATGGAGAGATACAGATGGTAAGGTAGATATATTTGTGGCTGGGGTAGGTACCGGCGGTACAATAACAGGGGTAGGAGAAGTGCTTAAAGCAAAAAATCCTAATATAAAGATTGTAGCTGCAGAACCTATTGATTCACCGGTATTGTCCGGTGGCAAACCAGGGCCTCACAAGCTTCAAGGTATTGGAGCAGGCTTTATCCCAGATATATTAAACATGGGCACCATTGATGAAATAATGCAAATTAGAAGTGAAGAAGCATTTGAAGCAGCAAGAAGATTAGCAAAAACAGAAGGTTTGTTGGCAGGTATATCCTCCGGAGCCGCTTTGCACGCTGCTACAGAGCTGGCAAAGATGCCAGAAAACAAAGGCAAAAGTATAGTAGTATTGTTGCCTGATACAGGGGAGAGATACTTGAGCACACCACTATTTCAAATGAGCTAATTTTTTATATTATAAAAAGAAGTGTATGAAGGCAATGCCTTTATACACTTCTTTTCATTTACTACCAGCACAAGATGTCCATCATTCTTATTGAATGAATAAAAGGAAGGAGTTTTCAGTTTATATATAAATAAGCCGAGGTTAAATGATATAATTTAACAAGAGATTGTAGGCAGGTGATAATATGGCGACACCCATAAAAGCAAAAACAATTGTTGCTGCTGTGAAGCAAGACAGCTGGTTTGGATTGAAATACAATATGAATTTATACAGAGGCTGTCAGCATGGCTGTATTTATTGTGATTCAAGAAGCAGCTGTTATGGCATCGAAAATTTTGAAGAAATACAGTACAAGGAAAATGCTTTAGAGCTTTTGAAGAAGGAGCTTAAGGGCAAACGGGTCAAGGGTACAATCGGAACAGGCAGCATGCACGACCCCTATATGCCGATTGAGAAAGAGCTTCAGTTAACTCGAAGCGCATTGGAAATCATTAAAAGGCACCAGTTTCCGGTTCATGTGCTAACCAAAAGCACACTAGTGCTTAGGGATATAGATTTACTAAAGGAGATTTCCAAGGTATATGCAGCAATATCCATAACGATTACCACTGCTGATGATAAGCTGGCTTCTATAATCGAACCCTATGCGCCTAAACCTGGACTTTATACGGGTATATTGCTTATGCCGATATTGCCTTTCATTAATGATAATGAGGAGAATATCAGGGATATCGTATATAAGGCAAAAGAGGCAGGGGCTAGATATATACTCCCTTGGATGGGTGTAACCCTAAGAGACAGACAGAAGGCTTATTTCTTCAAGAAATTGGACAAAGACTTTCCTGGACTTAGGGACGTTTACATAAAAAACTATGGGGAAGCTTACTTCTGCCCTGCGTCAAATCAAAAGAAGCTTTATGAACTACTAAAAGAGGAATGTGACAAAGCAGGTATAAAAACAAAAATAGATTTATATAAGTCTATAGAAGTAGAGCAGCTCACATTTATATAATTAAAAAATATTTTTATTTACATATTG